>JQDQ01000247.1 GCA_000747625.2 Smithella sp. SCADC | reverse complement strand
TTGCCGAGAGAAATAATAAGCAAATGTCATTGCCCGGCTGCGACCGGGCAATCCAGTATTTCTCCATTTAATTAAATATGCTGTTCCAGTATTTTCGATAGTAATGTCAATCGGTATTATTTGACTATAATGAAGTGTTGAATTTACCAAATTGCCACATCATTTGGGGTGAAATGTCAAGAATAAACGGGCTGTTGCCCAAAGCCGATTTACGTGACTTTTGTCTAGTTTCTTATCCATTTCAAAAGTAACGCTGACATCCACGGCATTGATTGCATCCATTCCGACACACCTTTGAAAGCAGGAAGCTGTTTTTTGTCCCAGTAATCGTTGCATTTTTACTTTTTTGATCAGGTCTTCAGTGCTTTGGTATAAATGGCAAAAACGGTTTATCTTTTCTCCTGACAGATGAGATTTCGCGGTCATGATATCTTCGTGCTGGGGATCCTGAGCTAAAGCGTAGGTCATTTTTACAGAATTCATAGATGGTCTGATTATCGGATGATCCACCGGGTTTTTCACCAATTCACCCAGCAGATATACTTTTAGATTCATTTTACGCAGACTTTCTTCATATTGGTTGGCTGTTTTTAACGTCATTGCTTTGTGCCTCCTTCAATATTTGAATTATCGAGATTTTCAGTATCGCAATTGTATTTCCAGGTTATTCAGCATCAATTTCCGATGCCGTAATGTAGTAAGAATTTAAAGGACAATGTGTGGTAGTGTGTTCGTGATAACAGGCTTATCTGCTGTAAAATGTATAATCACATCCGCCTGTTCCAGCCCATATCAGGATCCTGATGGCATGATTTTGCGTATTTTTCAGATTACATCATGAATGTAATTCATACACTAGCTTGACATCCTCTTTAGTTATTCTTTATAAGGAAGGATAGTTGATAAATACATTGTTAAAAGTGAAAGGAAGAAAACCATATGCCTATTATGACATGGATTAAAGATGAAACGGTAGCAATTATCACTATGAGCAATGGTGAAAACAGGCAAAATCTTGAATTTGCCCAAACCTTAAAAGCTATGCTGGATGAGATAATTGCCGATAAATCAATAACAGCCCTGATCATTACCTCGAATGACGAGAAGAATTTTTCTCAGGGCGTAGATGTTAACTGGATCATGGAAAAGATGCAGAAAAATGAACATCAGCCGGTCAGAGATTTTATCAATGGTATGGATAATGTTTTTAAAACACTGCTTCTTTATCCTGTGCCGGTAATTGCGGCGATTAACGGTCATGCTTTCGGCAATGGTTCGATATTATCCTGTGCCTGTGATTTTCGCTTCATGCGGTCGGACCGTGGGTTCTTTTGCTTTCCGGAAGTGAATATCGGCATTCCTTTCAGATGGGGCATGAACGCGTTTATGAAGAAAGCCATTCCTTTGCATATATTATCACAAATGGAATTTACAGGAAATCGTTACACCGCGCCGGAATTGGAAAAGCTCAATATTATTGTAAAAGCCTGCGCCAGCCAGGAAGATCTAATGGTGCAGGCCATAGCTTATGCCAGGACACTTCAGAAAAAGCGGGGAATTTTCGGAAAAATAAAAGAAAGACTGTATAGCGATATTGTAAAAGTATTAGACGCAGACTTTATGCAGCCGTCAGTTCCAATTGATACTCTGATGGTTGCCGACTGATAAATGATACTAAGAAATCATTACGGATCTGATTAAAACGAGGCAGAGAAGATGAAAACAGCCATTACAGAAATGTTCGGAATTAAATATCCTATTATATGCGGTGCTATGATGTGGCTTTGCAAACCGAAGCTTTGTGCCGCCATATCTAATGCTGGTGGCATGGGAAACCTGACTGCCGGGAATTATTCAACTGAAGACGAATTCCGTGATGCCATTAAATTGACAAGAAAGCTTACGGACAAACCATTTATGGTAAATGTAACCATTCTGCCATCGGTGCATATCACATCTGAGCATCACAAAATGTTCCTGCGTGTTTGTGTTGAGGAAAAGGTTGCCGGGCTGGAAATATCCGGCACACCGCTGGACAAAGTAGTAGGGAGAGAATACGTAGACGTCATGAAAAATGCGGGAATCAAGCTTTTTCACAAGGTGGGAGCAGTGCGTCATGCCGTGCACGCCGAGAAGGTTGGTTACGACGGAATTTATGCCGCGGGGATCGAAGAAGGCGGTCATCCTTTAAATGACGATGTCACAACAATGATACTAACACCACGTATTGCCGAAACAGTGAAAATTCCTGTTGTTACTGTAGGGGGTATTGCTGATGGCCGCACAATGGCCGCGGCACTTGTTCTTGGGGCTCAGGGAGTTATGATGGCGACCCGTTTTGTCGCCACGCAGGAATGTGAAGTGCACGATAACATCAAGCAGGAACTAATCCGGCGGCAGGAATATGAGACAGCTCTTATCTGTAAAACAATTGGGTTGCAGGGCAGAGCTATAAAAAATAAGCTTGTTGAAGAAGTTCTGGCTGTGGAAGAAAAGGGCGGCGGCCTGGAAAAACTGATTCCACTGATTGCCGGAGAAAAAATAAAAGCTGCATGGGAATCCGGCAATGTCGATAACGCGCCCATGATGATGGGGCAATCGGTGGGGTTGGTAAAAGATATTCCTACGTGTAAAGACCTTATCGAAGGAATCGTGGCGGCGGCCAAGACAGATATTGAATGCGTAACGAATATGTTTAAAGAATAAATATAATAAATAGTTACAAAAATCACTGAAATCAATCATCCAATCACTAAGATGAATGGCTGCCTGAGCCATTCATCTTTTGCTTAAAAACCTTACGTCAAAACAAAACACCAAAGATATACTTTATTGCTCAGAGCTTTTTGTCATTGACAAAAAAACGTAGTTTCTTATAGTTAAACTGTAATAAGCAATATTGTATATCAAAGGATTTTTCTTAACCGATCTGCAACCTCTCTTTTAGTGAGGCAACTGCACCCAAATGATGAAATTACCTGCAAGATATGGGATTGTAACGGAAAAGAGATTGGCCGGGAAACAACTATCGGCAAATTCTTAAAGCTAGTCTGCAATAAAGATGCGGGGAGATCATGAATATTAAACAATCAGATCCAATGAGCGGCAGGCCAGCCGAAGCCGGGACAGACTCTGTGATCTCGAATGCTGACCAGATTCATAATGACTCCGGTGCTTTTCCCATGGATAAGGATAAAGCGAGCTTAAGAATAGGGTTTAATGAAGGTTACGATCCGTCAGAACTGCGTGGGTATACGGGTTTGGAAAGTCTCGTAAATCTTCACTTCGTATCTTATCCCAATGATTCACAGGAAGAGCAGGAAGCGCTGGCCAGGTTCAAGTCAATGTGTGCCAGGATCGATGCTATTTTCGAAAAAAGTTAGCAACTCTTTTAATGGATAGAGTTGCCTGTTTCTGGTACAAGCATTTCCCCAAGTACATATGTAGAAGGATATATTTATACAGTGTATGATTTTATTGTAGCCGGCGCCGGTTTTTTTGGAGCTATTTTTGCCTATGAAATGAAGAAAGCCGGCAAAAAAGTTTTAGTAATCGAAAAACGTGATCATATCGGCGGCAATTGTTATTCTTATGATTGTCCTAAAACTAACATCAACATCCACAAATACGGGCCTCATATTTTTCACACATCTTCTGAAAATGTTTGGAAATATATAAATTCTTTTGCCGATTTTAATAATTACCGGCATCGTGTGCTCACAACCGCAGGCGGAAAAGTTTATTCCCTGCCGGTCAATCTGGCAACCATCAATAAGTTTTATAACCTGTCTTTAACACCGGATGAAGCCGGAGAGTTTTTGAAATCCAAAATACCGGCGATTTCTTCCCCCCAAAATCTGGAGGAAAAGGCGATAAGTCTTATCGGCAGGGAGCTTTACGAGACGTTTATAAAGGGTTATACAATCAAGCAATGGGACTGTGATCCGAAAGATCTTCCCGCTGAAGTTATCACCAGGCTTCCGGTAAGAACCACTTACAATGACATTTATTACGATGATGATTATCAAGGCATGCCCAGCGGCGGCTACACTCCGATTTTTGAAAAATTGTTGAAAGATATACCGGTGGAATTGAAAACGGACTTTCTGGAAAAAAGAGATTGCTGGAGATCCGTCGCCAGGACTCTTGTTTACACCGACAGAAATCTTTGTTTTGATATTCTCCGGCAACTCCGCCCTGACATAGATTGATCCGGAATCATCCATTAAATCAAAGCCACTATTATCAAGCCGGGTTATATTTCCTTTGATTATGCTTACTGGCGGCAAGGCCAGGTTTGTAATGGGTGTAGTTCCGGCGCATCCATTTAGCAAAGCAACGAACACAACAATGAACCGTAAGGCCTTACGGCGTTGTTTTGATTATCAGCCCCTGGAATTATCCTTTCCTTTTAACCATTGCACCACTAATCGGAGCCATAGCCGCGGGCAATTGCGTGTTGATCAAACCTTCGGAATTTTCATCTTCCACATCGGCAACGATTGAAAAGATGATAGCCGAATTGTTCGATCCCGATTATGTGACAGTTTTTCAGGGAGAAGCCGAAGCGGCAAAAAAGCTGTTGGAGGAAAAATTCGACTATATCTTCTTTACCGGAAGCACGGCTGTCGGACGAATTATCATGACTGCGGCAGCCCGCTACCTCACACCGGTAACATTGGAACTGGGAGGAAAGAGCCCTGCTATAGTTCATGAAGATGCCAATCTTAATTACGGGATAAAAAGAATTGCCTGGGGGAAATTTTTTAATGCCGGACAGACATGCATTGCTCCTGATTATGTTCTGGTAAACCGGAAAATAAAAGATAAATTTATTGAGAAAATGGTAGGAACACTTCATTCGTTTTATGGTGAAGATTCCATGATGAGTCCGGATTATGCCAGAATCATCAACGACCGGCATTTCGACCGGCTTGTCCAACTTATGAAAAGCGGATGGATTCTCTACGGCGGCAAAACAATGAGAAAAGATCTGTATATATCGCCGACAATCATCGATCAGGTTTCTCCAAACGATCCTGTGATGCAGGAAGAAATCTTCGGCCCTCTTCTGCCCCTGATTGAATACAGCGATATTGACGAGGCTATTGCTTTTGTGAATCAGCGGTCGCGTCCTTTGGCGCTTTATTGTTTTTCTGAGAATAAGAAAATTCAAGACAAGGTTCTTCGCGAAACATCTTCCGGAGGCGGTTGTATCAATGACACCATATCCCACATCGGGAGTCAGGAACTACCCTTCGGCGGTATCGGGGAAAGCGGCATGGGCAGCTATCACGGGAAAGCAAGTTTCGACACTTTTACTCACCAGCGCGGCATTCTGGTTCGTTCAAATTTGTTGGATATATCGTTGCGTTATCCGCCTTACCGTGACAGGGTTTCGCTGTTGCAGTTATTATTCAGGATTATCAGATAAGAATTTTCTGAATGGAAAAGAAAACGTAAAATAATAAATTTACAGAGGTGCTCTATGACGGAAAAAACAATTATTCAGTTGGGAAAGATGGTCAAAAGTTTCACTTTGCAGGATCAATTCGGTCAGAGCTTTGTCCTGCCCAAAATGAGAGATCAGTGTGTCTTGTTGTCTTTTCATCCCCTCGCCTGGACGCCTGTTTGTACTTTACAGATGCAGTCCCTGGAAAAGAACAAAAAGATATTCGATAAGCTCAACACAATCGCCGTGGGTTTAAGTGTGGATAGCGTTCCCTGCAAGGCGGCATGGGCCAAATCAATAAAGATCAAACAGACAAAGCTTTTGTCGGACTTCTGGCCGCACGGAAATGTGGCCAAAGGACTTGGATTGTTCAGAGAACAAGACGGTATTTCACAACGGGCAAACGTAATTCTCGATGAGGCGGGAAAGGTTTGTTTTGTTAAGGTTTATCCCATCTCACAGTTGCCGGATATTGGTGAGATTATCGCTTTCCTCAAAAATGCTTAATCCCATGTGGAAATATGATACCCCGCAGCTTGCTTCGGGGTATCATATTCGTGATTGACACATACGATTCTTCTTCATATACTCCCACCGCAAAATAATTCACATGCAGATCATGTTAGCCTGAACAATGTGGCATCCAGATCTATAAAGGGTGCCGTATGAAGATAGTCTGTTCTTTTGAAAAACCAGCTTTATATTTTGATAATCCTGTTTCAGTTATAGTTTGTTCTTCTTTTGAAGATGTCCCGCGGTCTTTTGAAAAGATCGAGGAAGCGCTTGCGCAGGGTTTATATATTGCCGGCTTTTTTTCCTACGAACTGGGTTACGCGTTCGAAGATAAATTTTCATCTTACCCGCTTAACGGGTTCCCTCTTATCTATGCAGGCTGTTACAGAAAATCCCAACAGTATAAGAATCAACTTGTCGCTGATAGTCATTCAAGTAAAAGAGAAAATTTGCGATTTAACATTTCCAAAGAGAAATATTTTGAGCATATTGATATTATTCGTTCATATTTACAGTCGGGCGATGTGTACCAGATTACTTATTGCTTGAAGATTCTTTTTGATTTTAAAGGCAATGCATACGATTTATATCAAAAACTGTTTAATGTGCAGCCCGTGCCCTATGCCGCCCTTATCGAAACTGATCAATATAGTATCGCGTCACTTTCTCCGGAATTATTTTTGTACAAAAAAGGAAGTTCCATTTTATCAAAGCCCATGAAAGGAACATGGCAAAGAGGCGACACGATTCTTAGTGACATCATAGCCAGACATCAATTTTATCACGACGAAAAAAACCGGGCTGAAAATGTAATGATTACCGATTTGCTGCGTAATGATTTAGGACGTATCGGAAAAAATATTCACGTGCCGCGCTTATACGAAATAACTCCGTATAAAACACTATTTCAAATGACTTCAACGGTTGCGGCCGATGTTGCGCCAAATATATCAATCTACAATTTATTTAAAAGTCTGTTCCCGTCGGGGTCAGTGACCGGCGCCCCTAAAATACGGGCTATGGAAATAATTCATGAACTTGAACGCGAACCACGCAACATATACACCGGTGCCATCGGCTATATTAAACCCAATAAAGATTTATTTATTAATATTCCGATACGTACGGCCATGATAGATCGCATAAATGGGAAAGGAGAAATGGGCATCGGCGGCGGTATTGTGTGGGATTCAACTGCGGAGGGAGAGTGGGCGGAAGGAATTTTAAAAGCACGATTTTTTACCGATAGCGTTTAAAAAGTTAGTTAGATTTGTCGCCTTATCCAAAGTGCAAATGTGCCATGTATTGCGGGAGGGGAAACAATATTGGATGATTTGGCTTTATAAATCAAATTTAATGAGTTCAGTAGTAGACATCATTCTGTCATAATATTTACGAAACGAAATCCGTTTTTGCCGGAGTTTTTGACTTTATACATGGCTTCATCAGCCAGCTTGATAAGTTTGTCCATATCTTCGCTATGGTCGGGAAAAAGCGCGATTCCGATACTTGTACTGACAACAGCCTTTTGCCCTTCGAAAATAATAGGCTGAGATACCACCTGAAGCACCTTTTCTGCAACTTGCACGACATTATCAGGGTCAACATATGTGAAATACAAGTATGCAAGCGTAAAGACGGCCAGCATCACATAATTGTGCAACTGACGGCTTTCCCTGCCTGCATAGCGGCCAAGTCCTACGTAAAGGATAACAGTGCCTCCAATAATGAATAGATTGGCCAGAACGATTGAAAATAAATCAGGTATAATTCCGCGAAACGTAATGAAAAGAAGTGCGATAAGTTGCAGAATGTAGTTGACAAGCCACAGGGTAATTTCCGGAGAGCGTTTTTTGTTCTGCCACCAAAGAGAGGTCCTTACGATAACGCACAGGAGGATGGATATGACAGATCCGGTAAAAAACATTCTGATGCTATTAGCAGTCATTGCGCAGCCTCCATGGCGAAAAGGATTCGGTATTTGTTATGGGAGTGATAATTCCTGTTATGACGTACCTATGGTTCGAGCCATACTTTTTGCGGCGGCCTGCACCATTCCTTCTCTCTGGTCTCCGCGGGGGCCGGTGCTCCCGAAAATGATTTTGCCCAAACCACCGCCTATGCCGCCTAAAAGTCCACCCTCATCTTTAGCGGAAGCGGCGGATTCTTCGACTTTAACTGCCGGCTTATTTTCCTGTGCGGCTTCCTGTTCGCCGCCGCGTAGTTTCTCATAAGCGGATTCGCGATCAAGAGTTTTTTCGTAATGTCCGTAAATAGTAGAAGCTTTGATGGCGGTCAAACGTTCATCATTAGTCATTGCGCCCATGCGTGAAAAAGGAACAATAACAAATGAGCGTTCCACGATGGAAGGACGTCCCTTTTCATCCAGGAAAGAAATCAGCGCTTCGCCGACACCCAGTTCGGTAATTGCCTGCATGGCATCAAAGGCCGGGTTCTGACGCATCGTTGATGCAGCCGTTTTGACCGCTTGCTGATCACGCGGGGTAAATGCGCGCAGAGCGTGCTGGACACGGTTGCCCAGTTGGCCTAAAACTGTCTTAAATTGTTTGGCGTTATCCCCCACATACTGATTCATTGCCCGCAGGTCTTTCAAGTCAATCAACAAAAGTTTGTTATCATCAGCTATTTTAAAGACAATTTGTAAAACGCCGGATTGAGTGTCATTCAGATTTAGCAGGCGCGCCAGAAGCAGTGGTCCCATATCGGAAACTGTCGCCCGTACCGGATGACCGGATTTGCCGTATACATCCCAAAATACTGTTGTATTGGAACGCGGCTTGAATTCCTTGATGCCTATGCCTTCCAGACGTTTGAGCAATTTTTCCGAGGAGGCACCTGCAGCACCTATGCCAGATAGGTCTCCTTTGACATCGGCCATGAATACGGGAACACCAATGGAGGCGAAAGACTCCGCCATCTTTTGCAAGGTGACGGTTTTTCCGGTGCCGGTGGCACCGGTGATCAATCCGTGACGATTGGACATTTGCGGCAATAAAGCAATTTCCTTACCCTGGGACATGGCGATAACAAGCGGTGCGGTCATATTTGCTCCTTATTTGTGGCAATTCTCATGTGGTTGTTTTTAAGTTTTTCGCATTCATTTGAGGTTTCAGGTTTACATTCTGGAGGCTGCATCCGAATAATCCTATGAATGCCAGTACCAATAATAACTTCATTGTTTTCATAACATTTATTTATTGTTAAAGTATTGCGTAAAAGTGTTTGGAGTTCGTATCCGTGATTGACATGTAATTCCCTTCTTCATATACTCCCGCAATGAAAAAAATGCCTTTCGAAAAAAGGAGGTAGATAATGATTACACTAATTGCGACTTTAAAAATTAAAGAAGGAAAAATGGAAGAAGCGATTAATGCTCTGAAAGAAATCGTTCCCCAAGTTAAAGCGAGCGAACCGGGATGTCTGGAATATATACCCCATACTGTCCGTGGCGATGATAAGACTATTATTTTTTATGAGAAATACATTGATAAAGATGCCCTGAAGCTGCATTCTACTAACTTGATGAAAAATATTGAAAAGCTTTTACCGCTTTTGGAGCCGGGCATGGATATCAGGAACTGTTCTGAGATTATTCTGTAACCTTGTTTCAATTCTAAATTGTATAATCATCTTTTCTGTTATTGCGCCCGGACGTTTGAGCGTGAAGAAAAAGCCGGAGGAAGAATGGACATAGTAAGAAGTATGCGGGCACTCAAAGGAGTAAATATACTCAAAATGTCCAAAACCATAGCCGGTCTTTTGTATTTCCGTTTGACATGGACCAGACGTGATTTGGATTATGTGCCGGCAGGTATGGGGCCTAAGTTCATCAGCGCCCGCGAGGCGGCCGGAATGATTCCCGATGGGGCAACACTTACTATTGGCGGTTTTACATCTATCGGTCGCGCCTCTATCTTTTACTGGGCTTTGCGTGATGCGTTTGATAAAAGTGGTCATCCCTGCAATCTGACAGTGATCGGCGCCTGCCCGCAGGGAGGCTGCGGCATGGTGCCCGGTACAATTGAGGAACTTTGTGCACCGGGAATTATCACTCGATATATTGTTGGACATGGTGAGACTGCCAAGGCGCTCTTGCAACTGGCTGACGAAGGTAAACTCGAGCTTCATACCATGTCGCAGGGAATTATGGCGTTTTTGATCGAAGCCCAGGCAAAGGGCATTAGCGCCATTGAATCCAGCATCGGGCTGGGCACTTTTCTTGATCCGGCCGTGGGCCGCGGTTCGGCCGTATCTTCCGGAGCACGAGATAATTTTATCAGAGTTAAAGGCGAAAAGCTGGAATACCATCTGCCCGTAATAGATAGAGCGCTCTTTCTTGCGCCTTATGCCGATAGTGAAGGCAATATCTACTTTACCGATGCGGCCCTGATTTTGGACTACAAAGATGCCGCTGCCGCTGCGCGTCGAAACGGCGGCAAGGTAATCATATCGGTATCCAGAGTTATTCCCAGGGACATCTCCCGGATCGCCATTCCAGCGGACAAGGTTGATGCAATCGTAGTTAACCAGCGTAACGAACAGGCCGGAGGTTTTCTCCAGGTAAAATGTCAACCATATTTTTCGGTCTGTTCGTCCGGAGTGGATGATGAAGCGGTCAAACTCATGAAAATCGTCAACACCTTTATAGAAGTTACTCCCTATCGCGGTAAGGTTGTTGATATTATTGCGCGCTTATGCGCCGAGACTTTCGTCAAGAACACCAAACCCGGGGCGATTGTGAACATCGGCATCGGTATCGGCGAGGAAGTTGCCCGCATACTGTACGAATCAGGATTATATAAGAAAATTATTTTTACTACCGAGGGCGGGGCTTATGGCGGTCTCCCGGCCGCAGGCGTCTATTTCGGGGCGGCCATCAATCCGCAACGCCTCTTGAATACTGCGGAAATGTTTCATCTTTATGAAGAGAAACTGGAAACCAGCGTGCTCGGATTTCCGCAGGTGGATTCATCAGGAAATGTCAATGTATCTCACAGGGGCTCCAAGATGATAAATTTCGTAGATCCGGGAGGGTTCACGGATATTGTCGAATATGCCAAGACAATCATCTTTGTGGGAAATTGGATGGATAAGGCTCATTATGAGTTGAAAAATGGCCGAGTAAGCATTAGAAAACCGGGCAAGCTTAAATTCATTGACAAGGTGGACCAGGTTACTTTCAATGCCCAAAAGGCGCTTAAAGCAGGTAAGCGTGTTTTTTACGTCACCACGGTTGGCGTCTTTATACTTACTGAAGGAGGCCTTGAATTAATCCGACTTATGCCCGGCATCGATATACAAAAGGATATAGTAAATGCCGGCGGCGCGCGTTTCATTATCCCGGATCATATTGTGCCCGGTGTGGCGCCAGAGATCGTAAGCGGTAAAGGTTTTTCTCTGAAATTTGAAAATTATTAAACGTTGCTTATGAAGAAGGAAATGTTTAATTATTTGAAATCTTTTAAAGCAGTTTCATGGTCACGAAGCGGCTTTAATGAAATCTCCGTTCCGCTTTCGCCGTTAACACCATAATCAAACGGATTATCAAGGTCCCTGATTAAGAAAACCATATAGGCTATCAGGAAAGTAACAAGCAATGTGAAAAAGAGTGAGGCATAAAATGGTTCGATTTTAGTAAATATCAGACCAAGTGCGGTCAGAAACCCCATCGCTTCCACAATGGCGTAAGCTGAACTGATAAAATCGGTGTCTCTGACGGTGTCAATTCTCATGATCATTTTTCTGATGTTATTTTGTTCACTCTTCATTTTTACTACATAAGGAGCAGGAACACCTTCTTTATCAAATTCAATAAAAAAATCATTCATCATACTGATTCTATCTAGCATTGATTTTGTTCTTTCTTTTTTGTAAAACCAATCCACCAAAGAATTAATAAATGACTTTTGAAAATCAAGAAATTGACAGGCTGCCGTAGAGTTTCTACCTTTATATATGGTGTAAGTATCGTCTAATAATGATTTCAAGGACGCGGAAAGCTCACTGGGAATTTTTTCGCTTTCCTTATAATCGGAAAGCACGCCGGCAATAAGAAATCCGATCAGGAATATTGTGCCCGCTACCAGACTGGTAAAAAGGGCATTTAATTCCATAATCTCAAATCCGAATTTGTGAGAAAGAAATTTCAGTATAGTAACTAAAATAATTACGGGCATTACTTTGAATGCTATGGACCATTTCTGCCAGATTATTTTTGTGGATTTCATAATTATTTTTTGTGTTTTCATGAATATTAAAACTTTTTACTTGCTACAGAACAAACCTTCCCTTTTCACGGCGCGAACATATAAGGAATAAGCATCCGTGTCAACGTAATATTTGGTAGTCCGGTTTTATTTATTCTTTCCTTGAAAAATTATTATTGAAAAACAAGCTATTGCTATTCAAACCTTAATGCATCGATGGGGTTGAGCAGGGATGCTTTGTAGGCAGGATAGAAGCCGAAGAAAATTCCCACCAGACCGGAAAAGCTAAACGAAAGCAAAATCGAAAGAGGCGACACAACAGAAGGATATTCAAAAACGGTAGACAGAATGACGGATCCGCCGCTTCCTATTATGATTCCTGTAATCCCTCCGATCATGGAAAGAGTCAGCGCCTCAATAATAAACTGAATCCTGATATCCCAGGTCTTTGCCCCGACGGCCATGCGGATGCCGATTTCGCGAGTTCTTTCCGTTACAGAAACGAGCATGATATTCATGATGCCGATGCCGCCGACCAGTAGCGATACGGATGCGATTGCCCCCAGAAGCAGTGTCAGGGCATTGGTTGTCTGTTCCGCCATCTCCAGAATCTGCGTAAGGTTTCTGACCGTAAAATCATCTTCCTTGTTCGGGCCAATGCGATGTCTCTGGCGCAGAAGATCATTCACCTGCCTTTCTGCGATTGGAAGGTCTTCGGCGCTTTTGGCTTTGACCATGATGGTGCGCACCATACCCGGAATGGTTGTACCGAAGATTTTTTTCTGCGCCGTGGTCAGAGGGATTAAGATGGTATCATCCTGATCCTGACCTCCAAGGGACTGTCCTTTGGATTCCAGAACGCCGATGACCGTGAAGGGAATCTTCTTAATGCGGATTATCTGGCCGATGGGATCAATACCGCCGAAGAGATTATTAACTACAGTTTGTCCCAAAAGGCAGACTTTTGTAGCGTTGCGGATGTCCTGATCATTCATGTTTCTCCCAGCGGTGAGGCCTAAATCCTTGACTTCCAGAATGCCCGGAGTTGTTCCCTGAATGCTGGTTGACCAGTTTTGATTTCCATACACCACCTGAGCGGCCCCGTTGTGCATGGGAGCCACAGTGGCAACTGCGGAACATTCTCTGGCGATGGCGTCAGCATCGTCCTTTGTCAAGGTGGACTGACTGCCTCCGCCCATCCTGATGCCTCCCTGGGTGGAACTGCCGGGGACGACGATGATGAGATTGCTGCCGATGCTGGAAATCTGTCCGGAAATTTTGCGGCTGATTCCTGTGCCCACAGCCAGCATGATAATCACAGCGCTGACGCCGATGATGATTCCCAGCATGGTGAGGGCTGAACGCATTTTGTTGACCCATAATGCTCTGAGCGCGATTTTGAGAGTGGAAAGGATACTGATCATGATTTTTTTACCTCCTCGTCGCTTATTACATGTCCATCAACAAACCTGATGATCCGTTTACTGAAAGCGGCAATATCCGGTTCATGGGTGACGAGAATAATGGTCGTTCCGGAATCTCTGTTCAGTTTAACGAGAAGTTCCATAATCTCAATGCTTGTCTTCGTATCGAGATTCCCTGTCGGCTCATCAGCCATCAAAATAGGGGCATCGTTGACCAGCGCCCGGGCAATGGCCACCCGCTGCTGTTGACCGCCGGAAAGCTGATTGGGATGGTGGTGCTCTCTCCCTTCCAGTCCCAGCATTTTCAATGCTGCCAGAGATTTATTTTTTCGCTCCCTGGGAGGCACATGATTATACAGAAGAGGAAGTTCTACATTTTCCAGAGCCGTTGTCCTGGAGAGCAGATTGAATCCCTGGAAGACGAAGCCGATCTTTTGATTACGAATAGTCGCCAGCTCGTCGCGTGACAGGCCGCTGATTTTCTGGCCATCCAGTAAATACTCGCCCGCCGTTGGTTGATCCAGACAACCGGCGATATTCATGAAGGTTGATTTGCCTGATCCGGAAGGTCCCATGATGGCGACAAATTCTCCCTTTTCAATTTTGACGGACACATCCTCCAGAGCATGAATGCCCTCATCACCAACATCGTAGAGCTTGGCAAGTTTATGTGTTTCGATCAGAGTCATCAGTGCATGAACCCCGGCGGACGTGAGCTGCTGCTGGTTTTTTTATTGTTCAGGCTATCAGTGATAATTTCCTGACCTGCTTTAAGTTCGCCGGCGCTGATCTCAGTATAGTTTCCATCACTGAGTCCAATGGTTACTTTGACAGGTTTAGGTTTGCCTTTTTCCAGTATCCAGACTTTTGTTCCTTTCATATCCTGCTTATCTTTGTTTATGTCGCTCTTTCCCTTCACATCGGCCGGCTTGAAGCGCAGAGCCGCATTGGAAATTCGCAGGACATCTTTTCTGGTTTCGATCGTGATGGAGACATTGGCAGTCATTCCCGGTTTTAATTTTAATTGAGGATTATCCACTTTGATAATGACATCATAGGTGACAACATTAGATACCGTGGTGGGTGAATTGCGCACCTCGGACACTTTACCGGCGAAAAGTGTGTCCGGATAAGCGTCAACTGTAAAAGAAACTTCTTGACCGGTTTGGATCTTGCCGATGTCAGCCTCGTCAACGCTGGTGTTAATCTGCATTTTAGTCAAGTCCTGAGCGATGCTGAAGAGAGTCGGTGTCTGAAAACTGGCGGCGACAGTCTGGCCGACATCCACGCTTCGGGAAATGACTGTTCCGTCAACGGGAGAAAGAATGTTCGTATATTGCAGGTTCGTTTTTGCTATTTTTAGAGCAGCCTGCGCCTGTCCTACCTGTGCCTGTGTAACTTTCTGCTGGGCTTCCGCGGATTGGGCATTTGTTTCAGCTGTATCCAGATCACTTCTGGCGATAAAATTCTGGGCAAAAAGTTCCTTGTTTCTCTGGAGGGTTCGCCGGGCGTCAAGAGTGGCAACCGCTGCCTTCTCCAGATTAGCTTTGGCTGACCAAAGATTGGCATCGGCCTGATCGACCTGAGCCTGAACGTTGGCAGGATCGATCTGGGCCAGGAGTTGGCCTTTCTTCACCGGTGAATTGTAATCAACCATAAGCCTCTTGATTGTTCCGGATACCTGTGTGCCCACGGAAACGGTTGTCACGGCGTTCACAGTACCTGTCGCTGTTACCAGGGCATTTATCCCGCCGCGGGAAACCTTTTCCGTTTTATAGGCCATGTCATTTCCGTTTTCCCGGAGGTAAAAGAAGAGTCCAATCGCAACAATCACTACAGCGATTATTAATAAAATGATAATTTTTTTCTTCATGGTTTTACTCCTATGGATTTTTCCAGGGCGGCTTGCGCCATTTTATAATTATAAAGAGCTGTATTCAAGTTAGCTCGTACGTTATTTAGGGTGATAGTGGCGTCCGCGACTTCAATGGGGCTGCCGACACCTGCCCGGTAGCGTCCTGACGCCAGATCATAGTTTTCTTTAGCCTGAAGCACGGTCATTTCGGCCATGGATATTTGTTGGGCTGTGTCCTGAAGATTAAGGTAGGACTGCTTTACATCAAGGATGATTGCCTGACGGATGGAATCTTCATTTGCTTTAAGAACTTCAAGGTTAGCTCTGGCTTCATCAACCTGATATTTAGTCGAAAGCCCGGTAAAGATGGGGAAACTCAGCGCGGCTCCGGCGTTCCAGCCGCTGCCCAGAGGGAAATCTGTTCCGGAATATCCGTAACCTGCGCTTCCCGACAACGTGGGATAGTAGCCCTTTTGGGCCAGATCAATTGATTTCTCCGTAGCTTCCCGTTTGGCAATCACGGAACGAAGATCGGGACGGGCGGAATAGGCTTTGTTCAAGACATCGTTTAATTGCAGATTACTTTTTTGAAAAGTCAGATTGTCCACAATATCAAAATCGGTGTTACCCGGAATACCCATTACATCCTTCAATGTTATCCGGGAGGCGCGCACAGCGTTTTCCGCTTTCAGGACATTGAGCCGGGCATTTCCGAAATCAACTTCCGCTTTGGTCACATCGAATTTCGGCTTGGCGCCGATACGGAAAAAAGCGTTGGCCTGATCCAGATGCTGTTGGAACTGCTGCATCGTATCGATAGCAACAACCAGATTCCGTTGGTTCTGTAGAAGATTATAGTAGGCATTTTTCACGTTCAGGACGACCATGGTCATGACGTCGTCGTAGTCAGCCCGGGAGACATTGACATTCAAATTCTGAATCTTCACCTGGGTGGATGTTTTGCCGAAATCGAAAAGGGTCATTCCGACGTTGACATCGGTTGAATATTTATCATAAGAGTCCAGATTGCTGCCGGGCGGGGAAGTAGGGCCGATCCGCTGGTAGCTCGTGGACAAGTTGATCTGGGGGTAGTAGTTGGCCTTAGCCTGTCCGACTTTGCTTTCATTGGCCTTAATAGCGCCCGCGGAAGCCCTGAGGCTCGGGTGTTTTTCCAGAGCAATGGATATACACTGATCGAGGTTATATGTCGTGTTTTTTGCAGCAGGCTCGATAGCTTTAGCTATCAAAGGCAGAAGAAATGTAAAAATTATAATAAGGATTATCTTTTTTTGCATGTTTTCACCTGTAAGTTCTTTTTGTTTTTTTCTTTTAAAAGTCCGCGCAAAGAAAAAAGAGTAATATGTTCAGTCAATTCGTCAATTTGTCTGGCGCCGAAAACTTCTCCCGGGAAAAGTCTGGAGATAACCGGATGCGAATGACGAAAGTAGAGACATTGTCCGACTATACTCATAGAGCACAGCCGCACAATTCTTTCCCTGGAACTTTTCCCCATAATTTCTGCGATAATTTCAGTAAGAAGTTGAAAGGAAGGACGAATCGTTTCCTCCACCAGAATATCGAACGCCCATGTTGGTTGGGTGAATTCTCTCGCCAGAAGTCTGCCGAACCAGGCAGGGCGGCCATCATCCATGATGCGCGAGAGGAAAGTTCGGATAAACGCCTGCAGTTTTTCTTCCGGTTTTTGATTTTCTTTTATACCCAGATTAGGCGGATAAGTTTGAAAAGCAATTTCCTGATAATGTTTCAATACGGCAAGATAAAGACCCTTTTTGTCGCCAAAGTGGTAATTGATAGCGGCAATATTTGCTCCGGCTTCCCGGCAGATATCCCGGACCGTTGCCTTGGAATAACCTTCTTCGGCGAAGATTTTACCAGCGGCTTCCATTATGGCGGCGCTTGTTTTTGAACTTGCTTTTCTGTCTTCCATAAATATATTTCAAACGACTGTTTTAAACGACTGTATGAATATTTATTATTTTTGTCAAGTATTTTTAGCTCAGATATTTTCCCATGCTTTATTCCCAGAATTATTTTGACACAAAATACCAATTATCATATATCTTTATACGCCTGGCGCGGCGCGAATATTCCATAACGAATTTCGAACACTCCGGGAAAGATCCTCTGACAATTTAATTCGGAGACCAATGAAGTGAGTCTTGGAAAAATTCTGCGGTACAGCTTTACTCTGGCAGTGATGATCGCGGCGGTATATTTTTTCTATCTGCAATACAAGAATAACGCGGACTTGGTGTCCGGGAGGGAGCGATGTTTCTTATGCTGAGACAATTTTCCGGCATAGAAGCCGCGCTGATTCTGCCTGTCGCGACACGTATATTGCTGACAGTCGTTGAACTTTTTATGGGAATTGTTGCACTGATTATAGGTTTAAGATATGGATATTTCTCCGGACTGGTAAATGGTTGCCCGGAGGGCTCTATGATAGAGAAAACAGATATAGATTTATAGAAAGAAAAAGGAATAGGATGTTACTATGGGACTAATACAGCTATTAATTAAAGATCCGCTGTCTTTTGTAATCTTGTCGGTTCTCCTGTTATATTCGGTAATATTTCATGAACTGGCTCACGGATGGGTTGCCTATAAAATGGGTGATCCCACGGCCAAATGGCTGGGAAGACTGACGCTCAACCCCATCAAGCATCTCGATCTTTTCGGAAGTTTGATGCTCCTGATTGTTGGATTCGGCTGGGCAAAACCAGTTCCCGTGAATCTGGAAAATATTCCCGGCGATAAAAGACGCAAAGGCCTTATTTTAGTGTCAGCGGCGGGAATTACGGCGAACATTATCTTCGCTTTTGTCGCGCTTTTGCTATTGAGGCTGATTTCTCCTGAACCTTCCGGGATGGCCGGGCAAGTCTTTCTTCTGCTGGCCCATATTAACATTATATTAGCCGCGTTTAATTTAATCCCGATTCCGCCGCTAGACGGTTCTAAAATACTTATGGGTTTTGCGCCGGAATCTGCAAACAGGGTACTGAATCAACTGGAACCTTTTGGATTTTTTATTGTTATCGGACTGCTCTTTTTAGGCGCGCTTAATCCGGTGATAAACTTGTTTCAAAATATTATAATTATGTTTATATCTTTGATTCTACACGCAATCGGCGCCGGGTAAAATATTGACAGATGATATTATAATCATTAACGAAATTGTAAGAATACTATTAAAGCTCTCTCCGATGAAAGCAAAGCAAACCTCCTCGATGATTTTGCTCAAAATAAAGCGTCTTTTAATCCTGCCTATGCGGATGTTGGGAATGTCAACCGAAAATTGACCATCTGTGATAACCGAAAATTGACCACCCTGAGCAATGTTTAAAGTTCGAGATGACGAGGGTTAATCATCTCACC
>JQDQ01000246.1 GCA_000747625.2 Smithella sp. SCADC | reverse complement strand
GCCTAGCGTGGAGAAAAGAACTGTGGCGGGCAGTCCGGTGGCCTTTAACGTAGAATCGATCAGGGGCTTAATGTTTTTGTCACCTTGAGCATAACCGACAACCATACGGGCCAGCGGGCCGACTTCATATGGTTTGTTGTCGTAACGGGGAGCTTTACACCAGGTATATTTTTCACCACCCTTGAGATTACCGTTTGCGTCATAACCGGTATAGTCGGGTTCCGTGGTGCCTTTATACGGATGCTGAGGTTCTTTATCTTTATACCAGGAATGAGTTGCTTCCTCAGTAATCTTCTCTTCATCGAGCTTCATCGGTTTCGCCAGATTTCTGTCTTTGACAATTCCGCGCGGGAAGAGCAGTTTATTCCAGTCGTCATCCAGCGGGAAACCGCCGTAAGCGAGGTAATTCTTCACGCCGCCGCCGATTCCTTTGAGGCCTTCATCTTTATAGTAAGTCGCAGCCAGTAGAACATCGGGCAGATAAGCCGTTTCCAGGAAATTCTTCATCTCTTTGAGGCGGAATAAATATTGTCCCATACGTTCGGCGTCAAACATATCCATACCGGATGTTATACCGCCGACGACCAGTGATTGCGGATGAGGATTCTTCCCACCTAAAATAGCCATCATCTGTGCGCTGACTTTAGAAACGGTCAGAGCGTCCAGATAATGCGACAGGATAATTAAGTTTGCTTCCGGGGGCAGTTTGTAGGAAGGATTTCCCCAGTAAGCGTTGGCAAAGGGACCCAGACGGCCTGATTTGACGAACTTGGTGACTCTTTCCTGAACTGCCTTGTAGTGCGTTGCCGAGCAGTTGTAAGGATTGGGGCAGTAAGCCTTGGCCATTTCCACAGCCTTTGCCGGATTGGCTGAAAGAGCGCTGACTACATCCACCCAATCCAAGCCATGCAGATGATAAAAATGCATAATATGATCAGTAAGATACTGTGCCGCATTAATGATATTGCGGGCTATTCGGGCATTGGGCGGCGGCTTAATTCCAAAGGCATCTTCGCAGGCCAGAATGCTGGCTTCATAATGTGCGAACGTACATACACCGCAAAAACGCTGAACGATCAAACCGGCATCGCGCGGATCACGACCTTTGAGAATAGTCTCGATGCCGCGCCAGAGCGTGATACTGCTCCAGGCGTCTTTAATGACGTTATTGTTGTCAACTTCCACTTCAATTCTTAAATGTCCTTCAATCCTGGTGATCGGATCGACAATAATTCGTTTAGTCATAATTATTTATCTCCTTTGTGTCGGATTCCGCTGGCCACCGCGTGAGCGGCAACTCCAGCCACAGCTACACCGGTCAGAGCGATGCCGATATTATCAACGGTTTTTTCTCCACCGCCATATGTTTTGTCAGGCAGAGGTTTTTCCAGCGGCGCCATAGTATCCCAGAAGTTAGGTTCCGTGCAGCCGATGCAACCGTGACCAGCCATGACCGGCCAGGAAATGCCGTCATTGAAGCGCACCTTGGGGCAATTGGCGTAAGTATAAGGACCTTTGCAGCCGACTTTATAGAGACACCATCCTTTGAGAGCGCCCTTATCGCCCCATTCTTCGACGAATTCCGAAGCATCGTAATGCGGCCTTCTTTCACAATAGTCGTGAATGCGTTTTCCGTAAGCCCAAACCGGTCTTCCCAACGAATCCAACGGGGGCAGAGCGCCGAACATCAGATAATGCAATACTGTTCCGGTGAAATTCACGGCATTGGGAGGGCAACCGGCAATATTGACTGTAGAAATGCCGATCGCTTTTTTAATGCTGGCAGCATCAGTAGGATTGGGAGATGCTGCCTGAACGCCTCCGAAACAGGAGCATGAACCGATACAAACAACCGCCGCAGCTTTTTTGGCGACTTCCTTGGCTACCTGAATGCCGGTTTTTCCTTTGGGTCCCAGTGTCAGATACTTGCCGTTAAGACCGCGGGGCAGAGCGCCTTCAATGACGCAAATGAACTTGCCGTCAAAATCTTTTACGGCTTTTTCCAGATTTTGTTCCGCCTGATAACCGGAGGCGGCCATTAGTGTTTCATGATATTCAAGTGAGATGGTTTCAAGCAAAATGTCATCAACATTCGGGTACGATGAGCGCAGGAAAGCTTCAGAGCATCCTGTGCATTCAGCGAAATGCAGCCAGATGATGGGAAGACGGCTGAAGTTTTCCGCCGCTTTGGCGACCAACGGTTTAAAAATGGGCGGCAGCATCAAAGCGGCAGTCATTGCCGATGTCCATTTTACGAAATCTCTTCGGCTGATACCCCGTGCTTTCAGAAGTTCATTAAAATCTTCCTTTGGCTCAGGTAATTCTTTTTCAACTTGTTCCATGTGCAGTTGACAATGCTTCATTAGATCTTTGTACTGCTTGTCAACCAGTTTCCGGTATTCGGAATTATTTCCTTTTGCCATATATCCTCCTTTAATATTTTTGAGCCGCTCACCTGGGTGAAACAGGCCAATGTGTTCCTAAATGCAAAATATGTCACAAATGGTATATGTTAATAAAGATATAATCGCCCTTATTAGTCCAATTTTTATTCCATCGGATATGCATCGTTCCCCTCTGGTAGCTCACCTTCCCATAATTACAGTTATAGAAAGCAACAAATAAAAAAGTTACGATCACTGTTTACTAAAATTGTTTACAAAAGGTCGGCTGAATAAATTACTGAAATAAAACCGGGGGTGCACGGTCGGGTTGGAAAAAAATGCTCGGAGAAGATGGTATGTGGTATCCTTTAAAGTGTTTGATATAATACCTGATAAAAAGATGCAGCGACTGCAATTCACTTTCGCATGTCGACAGATCTATTGGTGCATTCTGCGTGTTATGCTCAGATTCTTCCGTTTCATTATCATTCAATGAGAGCTGCGGGATATGTGTCGCATTCAGAAAGGTAGCCTGTAGTGCAAAGCTTTCAGAATCAGTCGCGAAAAAAAGCAACAGAAGTATCTGAAGCATTTTGGGGGCAAACTGCGTACATAGCCGTGACATTATGAACCTACCTGGTTGAATACTATTTTTAATTATATATGATCGCTTTTTGGAAAACAAGAACTTTTTTGATGAAGCATTGCAGGTTGGGACAGCACGATATGAAAATAAAATGACAACCGGTTTGAGAAAACAATCAAAATCATTCCCTGCAAATTTGCTGGCCGGTATGTACGGCTTTAAAGATGGCGCATTCTTCGATGCTCCCAAAGAAGCCAAGGAAGCGGTCAAGGTTAAATTTTAGTGTCGTGGATATATAAAATTGTCATATCGACCAACGGGAGATATCTTTATTGTATATTAAGTTCATTAAGATTTCTCATCCCGATAAATCGGAATTCGAAATGACATAATTGTAGCCAATGAGAACAATAAATTTATTTGCCCCTGTACACTTTTTAATGAGTGTTCAGGGGCTTTCTTATTCCTAAAGATGTTTTTATATTTGTCAGTTGGAAGGTTTTAAAATCATTTTACATTCTTCGTTGTTAACCGTCTGGACACTCACGGAATATTTTTTTGATTCCGCCAGACGTGAGACATTTTCCTTGGCCACATTACTGTCTACCAAAACAACGATTTCGCCTTTGGGATTCTTTTCCATAGCCTGTTTTGTTTTAGTAACAGGAATCGGACAACTTAATCCTCTTGCATCCACTTCTGTCATATTTTTCATCCTCTCTTTTATTTTAGAAATCCATCAATAACTATTTTGACTTCTCTATCATGGTGAAACCGACAATCAGACAAAAGGCAATTCCGAAGATGACAGCAATCGGGCCAAAAGCGGCAACACCCTTGGGAGAACTGGCTATGGCAAAATTATGCGAAACAGCGGCTCCGGTAATCATTCCCAGCACAAATACTCCCGCGTCGGCATCGCCTTCACCGGATAAAAAAAGCTGTCTGCCGGGACAGCCTCCGGCTAAAGCAAAAGCAAGGCCTGCCAGAGACATTCCCAGGAAATTCCACAAATGATTTGTATGGGCAATTGGCTGGCCTTCAAATCCGGCCTTGAATTGTCCCAGGATAACATTTGTAGCAAAAGCAAAAACAACTAAAGCTATCACGCCGCCGAGCAAATGAAAGTCTCTGGTCAGCATGACATCCCGAATAGCTCCCATGGTGCAGAACCGGCTGCGCTGAGCCAGCGCGCCGATGATAAGGCCTGCCGCAATACTGATGAGAAGTGGCGCGTGCATGGAGCCGGGACCTTTGGCGCTGAAAAATATCGGTCCGCCCGGAGCGAATGATACCTGAAATGTCAGTAAAAACAGGAGCCCCAGCATCAAACCGGGCATAATCCAGCCGCTGCCTGTTGCCTGTGAATAGGAACGTCCAAGATTGAAACCTTTTTTCAAAAATAAGATGCCGACAAAGATTCCCGTTGTTAATCCCAATAAACCCAGTATGGCGTTTCCATCGCCACCGGCTAAACGAAGCAGTGCACGCCACGGGCAGCCCAGAAAAACAAGAGCGCCGATCATGGCAAACATTCCCAGAAAGAAGCGGATTAAAGGAGATGAACCGCCGCGCGGTCTGAATTCGCCGGCAAAAGCCGCCATGAGAAAAGCGCCCAGAACAAATCCTATGATTTCCGGTCTCAGATATTGCACAACATCCGCCCGATGCAAACCCAAGGCTCCGGCAATGTCCCGTTCAAAGCAGGCCACGCAAATGCCCATATTCGGCGGATTGCCAAAATATTGAAGAAGCGCGGCACCGATGCCGATGATTGCGCCGACAATGATAATTCCCGCGCGCGAGAAAAAAATGTTTTTCATTAACAAAACCCCCATTAAAAATTTTGCCAATTTCTAACAGCCGGGAATTGTAAAAGCAAATTCATAAAAGGAATATTAGAGAACGAATTATTCTATTTGGTAATAAAGCAGTTAAATAATAATTATTATTATAATGATTTCATTAGATGTTAATGCTAGAATCACAACAATTGAGGAGGTTATTTTGAATGTTGAAATTGAATGTTCCAGGTTACAAGACTCTTTCCTTGTCCTTTCTTGTTCTTGATTACAATGGAACGATTGCTTGCGATGGGCATCTCCTTCCCGGGCTTAAGGATTTTTTGATCGAACTCTCACAGCACTTGGCAATTCATATTCTCACAGCCGATACGTTTGGAGGCGTAAAAGAAGAATTGAAAGGCATCCCCTGTGAGATTGTCGTCATAGCCAAAGAAAATCAGGCACAGGCGAAAGCGGATCATGTCCGTAAATTGGACGAACATAAAACCGTTTGCATAGGGAATGGCAGAAATGACGCCTTGATGCTCAAGGAGGCTGAACTGGGGATCGCCGTGATTCAAACAGAGGGATGTGCCGTGGACGCGCTTCTTGCCGCAGACGTTGTTACACAAGACATTCAGGAGGCCCTCAATCTTTTACGCCATCCCTTGAGGTTAGCCGCAACGTTACGTTCATAAGATTGTGACGGTATTATCATTCTAAGACTTTGAATTAAGGTGTCTTCGAACTATTTCCAGTATACCGGTTCACCCTTGACAGTAAATTAATAGATAATGATAAACCTTCCCGCTTTTTGTCGCGGGAAGGTTATGTTTCTTTATTTAAATTTTTCAATTCGTACGGCACAAGCCTTGAATTCAGGCGTCTTTGTAATGGTGTCATAAGCGTTGTTCGTCAGCCAGTTGCAGTTACCGTCGCGGTAATGGAATGTCATCCAGACCATGCCTTGGGGGATCTCATCCGTAACCCGTGCCGGAACGGCCACTTTCCCGCGTCTGGATTTTACGAGAATCATTTCCCCGTCTTCTATTTTCTTTTCCCTGGCGTCGGCAATGGAGATATCGGCCGTTTCCTGTTTATAGATGGCATCCATACCGCTTCGTCCGGTCTGTGTCCGTGTATGATACTGAGAAAGCCTTCGGCCGGTGCTCAAAACCAGCGGATAGTCTTTGTCGGCAACTTCTTCAGGCGGCGTCCATTCGAGGCCTTTGAGTATTCCTTTTCCATGTGTGAAATTTCCGTCTTTATGAACAATAGGCGTGCCGGGATGCGTCTCGCTGGGGCATGGCCATTGCAGTCCGTCTTTTTCAATTCGGTCGAAGGTTATTCCCTTGAACATCGGACACAGCACCGCCAGTTCTTTGTCGCAAATGTCACGGCCGCTGTTTGATTCCCATTCATGTCCCATTTTCCGGGCCAATTCCTTGAATATCCACCAGTTCGGTTTGGCAATGCCCGGAGGGGCTTTGATCGTCCTGACCATGCTGACACGCCGCTCCAGACTGGTAAAAGTTCCTTCGTCTTCACACCAGGACGCGGAAGGAAAAATCACGTGGGCAAATTTCGTTGTTTCGTTGGGGAAAATATCCTGCACAACCAGGAACTCGGCGGCGCTCAGACACTTTTCGGTATGGCCGATATTGGGCTCGGCATTGGCCAGATTTTCCCCGAACACCCACAATGCCCGTACTTTTTTAGTCAGCAATCCTTCGAGCATGGCGTTGATCATGATACCCGGTTTGCCGGGAAGCGATTTTACATTCCAGGCTTTCTGGAATTTTTCTCTCGCCTCAACATTATCAACGCGCTGATAGCCCGCGAAGACAACCGGCAATGCGCCCATGTCGCAGGCGCCCTGAACGTTGTTCTGGCCGCGCAGAGGGTTGACGCCGCCAAATTCAACCCCCATGTTGCCCAGCAGCATCTGGAGGTTGGCGCAGGACATAACATTGTTGGTGCCGCAGGAATGTTCCGTTATTCCCAACGTGTAAATCAGCATCGAAGGCCTGGTCGCAGCCATTTCATGAGCGATTTGAATTATTTGTTCGGCAGGCACACCGCTGATTTCGGCTGCTTTTTGGGGTGGATAATTCATTACGGCCTTTTTGAGCTCATCAAAGCCCGTGCAGTGTTCCGCCACGAATTTCTTATCGTACAAATCCTCATTAATCAAAACATTCATGATGCCGTTGAGGAAAGCGACATCGGAACCGACCTTGATCTGGGCAAAGATATCGGACATCTTTGCCAGTTCGTGATACCGGGGATCGGCAACAATAAGTTTCGCTCCCTTCAATTTAGCCTGCTTGACATAATAAGAAGCCACAGGATGAGCTTCCGTCATGTTGGTTCCGATGCAGAAGAACATCCTGGCGTCTTTGTACTCGGCAATGGAGTTGGTGCCGGCGCCCGATCCGAAGGACGCGGCCAAACCGGCGACAGTCGGCGCATGGCAGACGCGGGCGCAATGATCGATATTGTTGGTTTGAAAAACAGCCCTGAACAGCTTTTGCATATTATAGGAATCTTCGTTGATACTGCGGGCGCAACTGATTCCGGCAACGGAATCCGGGCCGTGCTCGGCAATTATTTCTTTAAACTTTGCGGCCACCAGATCCAGCGCCTCATCCCAGGAGGCCTCGCGGAATTCACCGTTTTTCTCACGAATCAGGGGGGTGGTGAGCCTGTCTTTCGAGTAAATGAAATCGTAGGCGAAACGGCCCTTAACGCATAATTTGCCGTAATTCGGCGCGCCGTCTTCGGCCGCAGTTATTTTCACGATCTGATTGCCCTTCATATGAAGTATCTGCTGACAGCCGACGCCGCGGTAAGGACATGTTGTGCGGACTTGTTTGACTTCCCATGTTCGTCCCAGACTTTTGCATTTTTTCTCCATCAGGGTGCCAACCGGACAGACCTGCACGCACTGGCCGCAGAAAACGCATTCACTGTCGTCAGCGTCATAGGGCAGGTCGCCGCCGGTAACAATTTTGCTGTTCTTGCCGCGATACCCCTGCGAGATGGCGCGGTTGACCACGACCTCGTTACAGGCCTGAACACAGCGGCCACAAAGAATGCATTTGCTGAAATCGCGGACGATGAAGGAATTTTGATCATCCGTCAGGGGAATATCAGTTATTGCTTTTTCTTCAAATCGTAAACTAGTGATTTTATAAAAATAAGCCAGATCCTGCAGACGGCAATTACCGTTTGCTTCGCAGGTCATGCAATTATGTTTGCCGCTGGAAAGCAGCAACTCAACATTTAATTTTCTTGCCTGATGAACCAGCTCGCTATTGGTGGTTACTTCCATTTTTGGAGATACCGGCGTTGAACAGGCCGCCTGAAGTGATCGTGCGCCCTTGACTTCCACCAGACAAATCCGGCACGCGCCGGTTGGTGTTGTTCCTTTCAAATAGCAAAGGGTGGGAATTTCAATTCCCGCGTCTTTAGCCGCATCCAGAATCATCTGCCCCTGTTTAAAGGGAGTTTCTTTTCCATTTAATAAAAATGTATCACTCATATTGATCCTCCTATAAATAACTTACTTATAATAAAAAATATTTTTATCTTTGCAGTGTATTATTTCAGGACATTCCAGACGCAGGCGGTCATGGGAGTGTAGCCTTTATCCTGCATCAGCATATCCATGTGAATCAGGCTCATCGCGGAAACATCCATGTCCCGCTCAAACAATTTTCCAGCCCGGTAGAGCGTAACCAAGTATTTTTTGCATTTATCGCAGACAAAAGCGGCTTCCTGCGTTTTATTTTCCACGTAAAAATATTCCATGTCTTTGCGGGTTTCTTTTTCGCAATAGGGACAGGTCACACGAGTAAAACGCCAGTCCTGTCCGCAGGTGCTGCAATGCAAAAATCGTTTGCCGCCTTCTTCTTCGATCAGTGCGATGGACGGAAAATCGCCGCAGATGGGGCAGTACCCCTTCTCCCAGTCAAACGGACCAATATCTGCCATAATTTCTTTGGCTCTTGCTTCTAAGATGACACGGGCTGTAATATTTATTAAGAAAACGAGGGGTTCCCGTTCCACCTTCACTTTTTCAACCCATCGATCTATCAATTTGCTGTCGCAATCGGGGTAAGGCAGACAGTAGTCTTTGAGATTGATTTTGCCTTTTCGGATTAAGTCCAGAATTCGATTGATATCTTCATCCAGTGCCGGCAGTCCGGCTTTAATCGCCTTGCCTAATGACGAGACAATTTCCTTGAATGGATCGTCCGGCAGAAAAAGGTTGATTTGGCGGCAAACTGGGACGCCGGCTTTCAGTTTTTCTTTATCAATGGAAGAATAATTGGACTTGGGAAAAATGGCGGAAGCCATCAAATAATTTTGTTTGACAATAATTGGTTCAAAGGATTTTAAAATATCTTTGATTTGCGGATTTTGTTCAATAGCCCTATTGATGATTTGTTCAAGAGCTGATTTTTTTTTAGTTTCGGATGTCATAAATAAAATGTTTCTCCTGTAAAATTAACGGATAGAGCGTGGCGCACATCACCTGATGTGCGCCACTTTTGCAATTTTGTCGCTCATGCAAATGACAGATTAATTTAACTTACTTTTTGTCGTCGACAACAATGAGTTTCCCTTCATGCTCCATCTCTTTGACCCACTTCGGATGCAGCATTCTTAAAACAGGCAACTCCATCTTTCCGCTGATCATCGCGGAAACGCTTCCCGGATTGCCGATTGTGCCCAAATAAAGATGCACAAAGAAGAACGCAAAGATCACCACAAAGCCCA
>JQDQ01000245.1 GCA_000747625.2 Smithella sp. SCADC | reverse complement strand
TCACTGTCACCGAACCTAACACCGTCAAAAGTTTCTTGTCTCGAAACTCAATAAACTCATGCTGATGACCTTTATCGCCTGGGATCATCCTTCCACGGTAATCGCCGCCATCAGCGTTTACAAACATCTCCAGCATGCTGCGCCCAATACCGTGCATCGAGGAACGAATCGCCAGCTCAAACGACTCCAGGTCAAAACTGTCGCCGTTATCCTTCGCAAAACAATACCGGCTAACAATATAATCTATCTCTTTCTGTACTTCCCCATGAACTGTTTCTGCAATTTTTTTTTAAGATCAGCCATCTCTTTTTCATCTTTCACTTCGGGAACAGGTCGCAAATCGCAAATACGTTCGTTTACTAGAACAATCTCTTCGCAGAGTTTCGTAAACTGCCGGTGATTATCTGTCTCCTGCTTGCACTTCTCCAGCTCCGGACCTAATGGAATGCTCTTGGCGTAGCTCTTACATTTGATGGTTGCATTCCATAAGTATTGCGGCCCATGTCCAGGATGACCTTCCTGGGTGCAAATACAATTTGGCTTTCCACATCTTCGGTAGTTAACCGATATCATCCCTCGGCGAAAATCTCCAGTTGCTGATAACATTCTGTATAACTTCCTTCTTTCTTCTTCCAGCTCCTTCAGTTCTTTTTCCATGGCTGCCTCCTGTTGTCTGATTGCCATATGGCATGCAGAGAATAGGGGGAAAAACCAATCCTGTCAATACATTTTTTATTCCATACCTACTTTTTTGTCGCAGACCCGGCACAGATTATCGTATTGCTTTCCTTAAATGATTCCAATAATGATTTAATACTTGCGTCCACATATTCCAGACACGCCTTCTGGCGGCACCGGCATTCAGCGGCATCGTTTTTTCTCCCGCCATCGGCGTACAGGGATTTATATCCTTATTCCATGGAGCTCCCTGAAAATAATAAGGGAAATGTGTCTCACCTATATTAAGAAAGAGAAAAACCGGTCTATCGTTTTCTTTCATTTTTTTGCTCATCCAGTTTAACTGCTTTTCCAGAAACCAGACATTGCCGGGAAAGTAGAAATCGTGAAAATCGCGCGTCAATACTTTTCCCGTTGGCTGCTTTGCATCAAACCAGGCAAGAGCTCCGGTTCCGAGACAATAGTAACCTCTGATTTTAAAACCGTCGATGATATTTTCACCTTCCAGAATAAAGCGATGTTTACCCGGACCGGAAAATCCTCCTCCCCGCATTTTGAATATTTTCCCGATCATAGGATTGACAAAGGACTCTTTTGATTGAGCATCGCCGGGCGTAAAACCCATAAAGATCGCCGCATGAGAGGGATAAGTGAAATTACCGGGCGCCATAGCTCTCCATATCGGACCAACGGCACGCATGTGGGGAATCTCGGCGTTGATGAATGTATCATAACGGCAGGAATCCAATGTGATAAAAAGAACTGATTCCGTCCTGGCTTTTTTGAACACGGCCATATCCCCTCTTTTTGAGATGAACATAAGAATAAGCTCATTCCGTGTCAAGAAAATCTTGGTCTTGAAATTAAATAAAAAATGTTTACCGAATCTGACGAACAATAAAGGGCAGGAGCGTTTCCGATCCTGCCCTTTATTGAACTAATGTAGTGTTTCAGTAATGGCTTTACAATGTTGTCATTTCGGGTCCGTCCAGGCGGACGAGAAATCTTAGTAATTTTAAAAATACTGAAAGATATCTCCCCGAGCATACCCAAGCATACGCCGGGGTTCCCTGCCGGGCTTTCGCCTTCGGTCGATATGACAACCCTGGCTTTCCGCTGGATTTTATTATCTCATGCCCAACAATTTTCTTGTCTTCACGCCCTTCCACAGAGTACGTTCGCCCTACATGAAGCTTTCTTCGGGGATATCGATCGCGCTGCGGTCGCCGAACTTCATCGATTTGAGATATCCGAAGAGATCGGGAACATGATTCATGACATAGAACCGGGCCGTGGCAATTTTGCCCTTGTAGAAATCGGCGTCGATTTTGCCCTTCTCTTTCATCTTTGCCGCCGCCAGAAGCGCCTGATCAAGCAAGAGCATGCCGCAGTAGACTCTGGCGCCTGCGTGCAGGGTCCGGGTGGCGAAAAGTTGTTTCATCTGCTTGTCACCCTTCGTCCAGGCGTCATTCATGTTGATGATCTCTTTGAAAGCCGCCATGGCTTCCGCCATCATCGCGAATTCCGCCGCGAATTCGTCCGTCTTCCTGCCGGCGACGAAATCGTCGATTTGGGCTACCCACTTTTTGAACGGAGCGCCTTCCTTCATGGTGAACTTACGGCCGGTATAATCCTGAGCCTGGATGAAGTTGGTGCCTTCCCAGATTCCATAAATCACAACATCCCTGTACAGTTCCGCCGGGGCGTACTCTTCCGTGAAGCCGTAGCCGCCGAGGCACTGGATGGCGTCACCGGTGGCAAGCCTCGCCATATCGGATGTATAGGCCTTGCACATGGGGTTGTTGATCGCAAACATATCATCATAATATTCCCGCTCTTCCGGCGTGGCGGCATCGACGGCCAGGTCGCGGTAGAGATAGGACTTGTAAATGAGCGCCCGGCAAGCCTCCAGTATGGACTTCTGGGACAAAAGCATGCGGCGGACATCTTCGTGTTCGATGATCCGGACACTGGGGCCCTTGGGATTGGTGGAATGTTTGCTCTGCACGCGCAGCTTGGTATAATCCAGAGCGGCGTAGTAGGCGGCGCCGATGCATCCCAGGGAGAATAAGCCCGTGTTCAGGCGTTCCTCGTTCATATACGCAAACATCTGCTTCATGCCGATGCCGCGTCCGTCTTTCACTTCCGCTTCTCCCACCATCCAGCCGTAGCAGTTCTCGTTTTCACCCATGGAGAGCGTTGCGGTCGTCGAGCCGTGAATGCCCAGCTTGTGCTCGATGCCCATGGTGGTGACGTCATTCCAGGCGCCCAGCGAACCATCGTCGTTAACCCAGAACTTGGGCACGATGAAAAGCGATATGCCCGCGGTGCCTTCCCTGGCGCCCGGGGTCTTGGCCAGCATCAGATGGATGATGTTTTCCGCCAGGTCATGGTCGCCGGAAGAAATGAAGCATTTCGTTCCGGTGAGCTTATACTTGCCGGGCGTGTCGGTGGGAAACGCCTTGCTCTGCACCGCGCCGACTTCGGAGCCTGCGCCCGGTTCGGTAAGTCCCATAGTCCCGCCCCATTCACCTGTGCGCAGTTTGGGGATAAACAGGTCCTGCTGTTTTTGCGTGGCAAATTCATGAAGCACGGTGATCGCGCCCTGCGTCAGACACCAGAACATGACGATCGACGGCGAAGCGGCGGACTGCATCTCCAGAATCGGAGCGTACCAGCACAGCGGTATTTTGCCTTCGCCACGGTAACCGAACTGGGGTCCCAGTTCCGCATCCATCACGGTTTTATAAACATTCTTGAACGAATCCGGAGTCACCACCGCATGTTCATTGCCGCCCACAAATTTCGCGCCGGGTTCATCGGCGTCTTTGTTGGCCGGACACATCACGTCGCGGCAGACTTTAAAGTTGACATCGAGGAAGCTGTTGATGTCGTCCATCCCGTAGTATTCTTTGTAAGCATCAAGGCTCAAGAGCTTATCCACGCCGAGCCATTCTTTGATCTGGAACATGATGTCCCGCGTCTGATACAACCAATTACTGTGTGCCATATTGAATTCCTCCTGTTGAAAATTAAAGGTACAAAATGAAAAGAATCTCTTTACGTATAAGATTCACAGCTCTCTTTCCCGATCCGTCTTCATGCCCACCCCTTGGAAGACCTTGATCCTTTTCAAGCCGCTGTTCATTTACTGCCATCCATATTCGTTTTTGCTTATGCCCTCAATAAACACAAATTATAACTATCAGTCTTTATCTAAATCGACGGCAACTGTCAAACTGATATTTTAATTAAAAGAAGATTTATACCGGCATCTCTTAAATTTGATCCAGCGGGCTTTGAGGAGCGCCAGCCATATCTCTCAGCACGTGGGTATAAATCATCGTCGTTTCAACATTTTTATGCCCCAGCAACTCCTGAATTTCGCGGATATTTACGCCATTCATCAGTAAGTGCGTTGCAAAGCTGTGGCGTAGCGTATGGACTGTGGCGAATTTGGGAATACCTGCTTTGCGGATTGCTTTTTTGATTACATCCTGAATGGCCGTATCGCTGATGTGATGGCGGCGCACTTTTCCGAAACGCGGATAACAGATAGATTATTGGCCGGGAAAACATACTGCCATGTCCATTCCTTATTCGCCTTGGGATATTTTCTACTCAGGGCATCTGGGAGATGAACTTCACCATATCCACGTGAAAGATCACTATCGTGCAGACTTTTTACTTCGGTTAAATGATTCTTCAAATGATCTTTAACCGTTAACGGCAGTATAGTCGTTCTATCCTTGTCTCCCTTGCCGCTGCGCACGGTCAAAGTATTTAAATCCATGTCTATATCTTTTATTCTCAGGCGGGCGAGCTCCATCAGCCGCAGGCCTGAACCATAGAGCAACCCGGCAATGAGCAAATCCCTGCCGTTCAAACAGGCCAGCAATCGTTTTACCTCTTCCATCGAAAAGACAACGGGCAGTTTCTGCCCGCGCTTTGCCCGGACGGTATCTTTGAGATCACCCATGTCTTTGCAGAGCACGTTGCGAAAAAGAAAAAGGAGAGAATTGAACGCCTGGTTCTGGTTGATGCGGAAACTTTTTCCTTAAGTGCCAGATAACTGAGGAAATTTTTGCAATCGGTAGCATCAAGTTCTACAGAAGCATCCTTCTTCGAGGTTTGAATCGAGTATTCGAGAAAACGTTTGATCCATTGCAGGTAAGTTTTCTCCGTACTGTAGGAATAATGCTTCAGGCGGATTAGCCGTTGTGTTTCCTTAAGCAGTTCAGGTATGGCGTCATGGGCTTTTATCGTGGATAAATTATCAGGTTTTAGACCCCGGTAATGGAAATAGTATAACCTGATGGCGTCACCCGCCTGACGAATTTGCCAGTCGGACATATTGGGATCTGTTTTCAGGAATTCGATAAATTCGATAACAGCGTTTTCCTGATATTGATCGGAACTTATTTACTTACCCATAAAGCATAAAAAAAGACATTCTTTTCCGGCGTCAATTTCTTCTCTAAAAGAAAGGTTTGAAACTCCGGAAGAACATCGTTTTTCTTGCTGTCGGACAAATTTTCCATAATATGCAAACTTGGCTTAAGTGTAATATTACCATAAAATACCAAGTAGTAAAAGTTTATTTTACTTGATTCTTAAGCACTTTTTTCTTTGCATTTTTCTCAGAAAAGAGTACTATTTATTCCGAAAATCGGAAAAGACCAACCAAGTATATTAATTGTTATGCATCAATATCAAAGGAGACAATATGAAACTCACATGACGGAGTTCCGTCACAAAGGAGGATGAAAATAGGCAGGGTATTTTGCTGTTTGCGATAAGTATGATTATCATATTTCCGAGTGGTTCCCATGCCTGATGATGGGCACAACTAAATTAATCAAGGAGGGAAGGAGATATGGAAGTCATTATCGATAAGGGATGCGGTCTTGATGTTCACAAGGAGACAGTGGTGGCCTGCGTGATGGGTGAAGGGATCAAGAAGGAGATCCGGACATTCAGTACGATGACGGAAGATTTATATCGATTAAAGTCATGGTTATCGGAGAAAGGTATTACGCACATTGCGATGGAGAGCACAGGGCCGTATTGGAAGCCGGTGTTCAATATTCTGGAGGGGTCGTTTGAAGTGATCCTGGCGAATGCCCGACATATCAAGAACGTTCCAGGTCGCAAGACGGATGTTAAGGACAGCGAGTGGATATGCAAGTTACTGCGGAGTGGGTTATTGGCCGCGAGCTTTGTGCCGCCACAGGCTATTCGGGAGTTGCGTGATTTGACGCGATACCGGCGAAAGCTGACGCAATCGATATCGTCAGAGAAGAATCGTGTCCAGAAGGTATTGGAGGATGCGAATGTAAAGATATCGTCGGTGGTTTCGGACACGTTTGGGGTGAGTGCCAGCCGGATGCTAGAGGCAATCATGGCGGGGCAACTTGATACGGAGGCGATATCGGATTTAGCCGTAGGGAAGCTCAAGTGCAAGAAAGCGGAGCTTAAAAAGGCATTGGTGGGGAACTTTCAGGAGCATCATCGGTTTATGATCCAGGCATCTTTGGACCATATTGAATCTTTGGAGAAGATCATTGCAGGTTTGGATCAGGAGATTGACCGGAAGCTGGCGGATTATCATCAGGAATACGAGTTATTGCAGAGCATTCCCGGGGTAAAGGAACAGGGAGCGGCCTCAATCATTGCCGAGATTGGCGTGGACATGGGGAGATTCCCATCTGAGGGGCATTTGTCCGCTTGGGCGGGGATGAGTCCCGGCAATAACGAGAGTGCTGGTAAAAAAAAAAGCGGAAAGACGACCCACGGCAATAAGAATTTGAGGGCGATATTGACCCAGTGTGCCTGGGCGGCGTCGAAGACGAAGAATACGTATTTGAACGCGAAGTATTACAGTCTTGTTGGGAGGCGCGGGAAGAAACGGGCGTTAATTGCCGTTGGTCATAAGATTCTGATCATGGTTTATTACATTTTGAAAACCGGGATGCCGTACAAGGAGCTTGGCAAGGACTATTTGAACCGAAGACGTGAAGACAAGATCGTAAAGGGCCACATGAAACGGTTAAAAGATCTTGGCTACGAAGTTGCAATAAAGAAGGCTGCCTGATCATTGAAGAGAAGGGGCCTCCATGGTTTTACAGGATAGAGGTCGATTTTTACTGGTGGTTGCGACCCCGAATATGAAACTGACCCGGTCGGGTTTAAGAACAAAGGAATGTTGCCACGAGCACGCAGATGAAATTTTTACGATCTACCCGGCCCCTGTTGACCATGTTGTTTCACAATACATAATGTAATCATAATCTTAGAGGTACATTTTCAGATGAAAAGACACGTTCTTAAAATTCTATTGATTATGATTATTCTAATGCTTTCCGGTTGCGCCACGGCCCCTTTTTCCTATAAGCCTGTCATTATCGATCAGCAGAAAGAAAAAACTGAGCAAACTAAAGAAGTGTCCAATAATTTAGATAATACACCTCTTGCCGAAACTATCAAAACACAAACTTACGATCAGAAAGCCGCTATAAGACAGCGTTCTCCAAAGCAACCCTTGAATGCGCAAAAATTAAAAGCAGTGGAAGGGCCAGTATCGATCAATGTTAATCGTATGATGCTGCCGGAATTTATTATCTATGTTATCGGTGAAACGCTGAAGATTCCCTTTGTCATGGATCAGGCCATGATGGAAGATAAGCGGGTTGTCACGTTTTCCACGCCTCAGCCTATCTCTGCGGATAAGGCACTGGAAATGGTTACCGGTGTGCTGGAAAAATATGATCTTTTTGTGGAAGAAAAGGCAGGCGCTCTTCATGTGATGCAGAAACCATCTATGCCTAAACCAACTATGAATATTCAGTCCGGTCGTGAAATAGACGAAAG
>JQDQ01000244.1 GCA_000747625.2 Smithella sp. SCADC | reverse complement strand
GGTGTCGAGAATAATGTCACGCACACCTTCTTTTTCCATCGTGGCACCCCCAAAAGATGAATTTGTATTGGAGATGCCACTATAGCAAATTATATGTACGTATGTCAAACATTATTTTTAACTACATACGTAAATGTCCAAACTCCAGTGTCCCGACAAGTCGGGACTCGCAATTACAGAGGCGGACTGCTATGTCACCCCTAATGATCTAAATGTCGCGTAAAATTTCTTCCCATTGAGGATTTTTCTTCATGGCGGCGATTTTACGCTGCAGTTGCCGAACAGTTATTCCCAGAATTTGCGCAACTTTGTAGCGATCACCGTTTGCATTTTTTAAAACATACACCAGCTGTGCTTCATCGTTTTCCTTTAATGTGCATAACTGCCGCGATAGGGGGGAATGATTAGTTGACGCCATACCGAGATGGCCAGGTAAAATAATATTGGAATCGGTTAGAAGAACGGCGTTTTCAACAATTTGAGCCAATTCGCGGACATTGCCGGGATAATCTTTGCTGTTTAACAGACTCATTGCTTCCTGACTGAAGCCGGTAATTATTTTCTTATGATTATCGCACGATTTACGAAGGAAATGGGACGCAAGCAGTGGAATGTCACCTGCTCTTTCCTTGAGCGGTGGCAGATGAATATGAACTGATTTCAGACGGTAGAGAAGATCCAATCTAAAGTTCCCCTCCTGACAGGCCCGTTCGATATCTGCATTAGAAGCCGATATAACCCTGACATCAACCCATACCGGGTTTGACGAACCCAGAGGATAAAAAGATTTTTCTTCGAGCACCCGCAGCAGTTTTGTCTGGAGAGCAAGCGGCAATTCCCCTATTTCATCAAGAAACAGAGTTCCTCCATCCGCCTGTTCAAAATAACCAAAATGCGGCGCCTCCGCGCCGGTAAACGCTCCTTTGGCATGACCAAAAAACTGACTTTCAAACATGGTAGCCGGAATCGCGCTGACATTAACGGCAATGAATGGGCCATTGGGCATCGGTCCCGCTTTATGAACACCTTTAGCAACCAGTTCCTTCCCTGTTCCGGATTCTCCGGTAATCATTATAGGATTACCACTTCCGGCCATCACCTGGGCATATGATAATATGGAGCACAGTTGAGGACATTGAGTGACAATTTCAGAAAAAGCCGGAGGAACCTTGCTTTTATTATCTCCGGCTGTAGTTGATAAACCGATAAGCAATCCTCTGTGTTCATAGGCTCTTTTTATGGCCAGAAAAAGCAGGTCGTTATCCACCGGCTTAACCAGATAATCATAAGCGCCCAGACGAATCGCCTTGACTGTGGTAGGAATATCATCAATAGCAGTGAAAATGATGAACTCCGTATGCGGACGATAGGGTTTTGTCGATTCCAGAATCTGCAAGCCGTCGACTTCCGGCATCAGTAAATCCAGAAGCACTATATCAAAATCAGTTTCCTTGATTCTGGCAACGGCATCCCGACCGTTATTACATGTATCAACATTTCTGATTCCCCGCCATTTCAGCAAACGCTTTATGGAATTCAGGGCAACTTCTTCATCATCAACAATCAGGATTCTCATAGTTTCTGCCTTCCGATTTCACGAATTATATTTTGTAAATGTGTCATGCTGAAAGGTTTTTTAAGTAAATAATCAGGTTTGCCGTTTGTTTTGCCTTCCGGCTTGCCTGCACTTATGTCCGATGAATAAAGAATTACGGCAAGAAGCGGAAAACGTTCCCTGACTTTTTTCAGTAGTTTCCACCCGTTTATTGCCGGCAGATTTATTTCCGAAATAATAATATCCACCTCGGGATGCGACTCAAGATAAGCTATAATATCATCGCAAGTGTCATCAATACCGCACTGCCAGTCAATAACATCGGCGAGACTTATTTTGATTTCATTGAGATAAGAAGCATCGCTGTCGCAGCAAAGGATAGCCGGACGAATACTTATCTGTTTTTTGGCATCAAGGGGAAGGTAAATGGAAAACCGGCTTCCTATATTGTGACGGGAAAGGACTCCGATTACTCCATGATGCTCTTTGATTAATCCATAAGAGATGGAAAGCCCCAGCCCTGTTCCTTCCCTGTCGCGGCGAGTCGTAAAAAAAGGTTCAAAGATATGATTAAGTACCTCTTTTCCCATGCCGATTCCGTTATCTTCAATTTCGATCAAAATAGCGTTTAGTCTTTCAATGTTTCTGGCGGTGATAATTATTTTGCCCTTTCTGTCGGGTGTAACGGCTTGATGCGCGTTAATCAGCAGGTTGGCTATGACCTGCTCGATTTTCTGGAAATGCCCCTGAATAAGCGGCAGATCGCTGTCTATATAAAGATCAATGCGGGAAACGGTTTTGCGGACCTGAGCGCCGACAATGATCAGTACTCCATGAATGACTTCTTCAATTTTAACCGGTTTCTTTTGCACTGTTTCATCCGTTCGGGCAAATTCTTTCAATCCCGCAATAACACGCTTGATTCGCTGAGAAGCAATTTTGAACTCCTCTATGATTTCTTTCATGTTCGTGCAGACTTCCACATAACCGATACCCTTGTCGCTCCAATCAGGAGGGGAGGCTCCATCGCTGGCCAGAATCGGTTCAACGGCATTCCACATTTCCTCCAGCATGGTAATGTTATTGGCGATAAAACTAACCGGATTGTTTATTTCGTGAGCAACGCCCGTCACAACTTCACCCAGAGCTTTTAATTTATGAGATTGAATCATCTGCTGCAGGCGGATTTCCCCTTCCTGACGGATTCTTTTATCCTCCGTTATGTCCTGCCACGCTCCAACCATGTAACTTCGGGAACGGCCCGGTTTGATCAGGCGGCGATGATCGGAAAACCAGCGATAAGACCCATCTGCGGTCTGGAAACGATATTCAAACTGATGCGTTACTTTTTTCGTAGCCGATTTTAATTTTTTTAGAATGTTGATTTGATCTTCGGGATGGATGTGCTCCTGCCAGAAAAGATGATTGCCCGTAAATTGGGCAGGCGTGTATCCGGTAATTTCTCTGACGCGTTTGCTGACAAAAGTAATCGTAAAGTTTTCATCGGCGTGGCAGGTGTAAGAAACAATGGGAAGGAATTCCAGTATAAGAGACAAATGATCTGTCGTTTCTTTCAGGGCCTTATTGGCTTTCGCGAGCTTTTGCGTGCGTTCCTTCACCTTGATTTCCAGCTCTTCATGAGCCTTTAGCAAGGCTTCTTCCGCCCTTTTTGCCTGCGTTATATCTTCAAGTGTTTCCACTGCTCCGATGACAGAACCTCTGGAATTATGAATAACGGCGGCAGTAAAGCGCAGCCACTTTCCTCTTTTGCCCAATTCCGGAAAAAAATCGGTCGCTTCATAGGCGCCGGTGATTAATTTTGATTTGATGTATTTGCCGGGATACCACTGAGGAATCCTTTTCTGATATCTATCAACAAGCAAGTCAGCCATGCATGGTCTTGCTGTCTTATAAAACGCCCGCCACTGTTGACCCGTACCCACAACCTCTTGCGCCTTGATCCCGCTTAGTTCTTCCAACGCTTTATTCCAGTAGATAATCAAATGATCCTTGCCGATGATAAATGCAGGGATGGGAGAGGAGCCGATGATGCTTTGCAGCGACTGCTGGCCGTTGCTGAAAACTTCCCGCGCCCATAAGCTCTCGCTGCGTTTGGTGTTTGTTTGGACTTGTTTCCGGGGGCTTTTAGTTTTCATCTTCTCGTACCAAAAAATCAAATACAGCTTTGCCTGGACAATTTATAAAATATTAATGAATCCTGTCTGAACAGTTTCCTGCGGTGAAGATGATATTATGTATGATGATTTATTGTGATTTAATTATATGGAATATGAGCTTGTGTGTCAAGGAAATTAAAAGTTGTTTTTTCTTTTCTGGCTGATTTCCCTCAACGCTTCGATGGATGAGATTATCTGTTCTTCAGTGTTGAAACAACTGAAACTGAAGCGCACAGTGCCCATGGGATACGTGCCGATTGTTTTATGCGCGGCAGGCGCGCAATGCAAACCGGAACGTGACATGATACCGAATTGTTCATCCAGCTCCAGAGCTGCGGCGGCAGGATCCATTCCAGCGATATTGAAGGAGACAACCGGTGTGCGCGGCTCCGCCGATTTTTGTCCGTAAAGAATTATTCCCGGCAGATCGCTGACACCCTCAATAAACAGTTTCACCAGTTTTTCTTCTCTGTTTTTAATTTGAGCTACACCTTTGGAAAGAACAAATTCAACTCCCGCCTTCAAACCGGCAATGCCAACTGTATTGGGCGTACCCGCTTCAAAACGGTCGGGCATGAAATCCGGTTGTTCTTCCACCTCCGAGCGGCTGCCCGTTCCGCCGACACATATCGGTTCGATGCTCTTCTCCAAACCCTCGCGGATATAGAGCCCGCCGGTGCCCGAAGGTCCGAAAAGAGCTTTATGTCCGGTAAAAGCCAGAAGATCAACATTCATTTCCGCAACATCGATCGGATAACATCCCGCCGTTTGAGCGGCGTCCACGCATAAAACAAGCCCATGTTCCCGGGTGATCCTGCCGATATCGGAAACAGGCATGACGGTGCCCGTCACGTTGGAAGCGTTAGTGATAAATATCGCTTTTGTGTTTTTCTTAATCGCCTTCACGATATCTTCGGGATCAATCAGGCCGTCAATAGCGCACGGAACAACAGTTATCGCGACACCCCTTGCTTCCATTGCGCGCAGGGGACGCATCACCGAATTATGTTCCATACCGGAAGTGATGACATGGTCGCCGGGTTTTAAGAAACCAAAAACGGCAATATTCAATCCTTCGGTTGCGTTTCGAGTCAGAACTATTCGAAGAGGATCGGCAACGTTAAACAGTTGAGCGAGCTTCTCTCGAGTATCATACACGATCCGCGCCGCTTCCACAGAAAGGCGATGACCGGAGCGGCCGGGACTGCCGCCGATATTCTGCAGGTAATTCTGCATGGCGGCGGTTGTTTCCGGAGGCTTCGGCCAGGAAGTAGCCGCATTGTCAAAATAAATGATGTCCCTGTTCATCTTTTTATTCCAATTGAAGGTTGATTATTCGTACTATACGATTTAGTAATTCAAATGCATCCATCAAAGATTATTTGTCAAGAATTAATATTTTTCTGTTTTTTGAAAGTGTTCAGGCTAACTATCAGGCCAAACCAGCCGATTATTATCATCTAATATGAAATAATGATTTGTATTTTTTTGAAAATACAAATACTGATACTGCGTTACTAAACAACATAAAACTATCTGGCACTGTAGTAGCGTGAAGGCCCTTTCCAATAATTCCAGCCGCATTCGGAAAAGATGTTCCGGCAATCATTAACGGTCTGCCCCCTGCCTTCTTCAGTTTTTTCCCGGATATCGCGGGGGTTCGCCCCGACTTCAGCCCAAAATAAATTGGCACCCGCAAAACCGCCCAGCGTGCAGGGTTCGTGAGTACAATTTCCCAGTACGTTCCTAGGCATTGCCAGTCTCGTCACGGCCACAATCTGGGACATACGCAGTTCAGTGATGGTTCCGCGGCGAAACAATCCCGTGCCAGGAATGGGAATGCGCCTGGCCGCGCCGCTATACGCAGGGTTGAACGATGCAGTATAAATAATCATCTCGGCAAGCTCGGTATTCGTGTGTTCAGGACCCACCGGCTCCACGCAGGTTCCTACCAGAAGTCCGGCTTCCTGAAAATTACGAATACTTTTCTTTCTGTTCGCCGGCAACAAACCAGAATCAACACCCTCCCGCAAACGCAGGGCATGGTAAACGCCCGCAAAACCTGCCTCTTTCATTTTCCGGGCATTGCTAATATTCTGATCGCCAACGTTGGCAACCATAATTGTATCGGGTTTCAGATTGCCGCATACTTCGCGCGATATTTCTAAAAACAGGCCGAAGGGATATTTTGCTGTCGTCATAATGAACACGGCACTAGCGCCGTCTTTTTCAAATTGTCGAGCATACGTGACTGCTTGTTCCGCCGTAAGGCGTGTTTCTTTCTTGAATACTTTATTCACCCGGGCAAATGAACAAAATTTACAATCAGCGGAACACGGCGCCAGATTCAGAGCAAGTTGGGCATGAACCTCTGCTCTGTTGCCCGTCAGTTCTTTGGATAGGCGGTTCGCCTCAGCCATCACCAGATATGTCTCCGGTGCGTCCGGCGATAAACCGAGTAGATAGACAAGCTCTTTGTGCGAAAGCTGAGCTTCATCCCGGGATTTTAAGAGTATGTCGTGAACGTTCATTGATAACCTTATTTTACTTATTGTTCAAAGTATCTCTATGATAAACCCGCACACAAAGGCAGAAGGCGTAAATTTATTTTGTCACGCCCTCTGCCTGATCTTATTTAATCAACCTTTTCTACGGGGAATTCCGCTTCGCCCCAGGCTTTGATGCCGCCTGGGAAACGATATACGTTTTTGTAACCAAGTTTTTTAGCCCACATCGCGCCGTTGTGGCTGCGTGTGCATTTTACGAAGCCGCAGTAGAACACGATCACTTTATTCTTGTCGGGACCTAAAAGTTTGATCAGCGCCGCCCTGGTTTTATCATCAAGCGATGTCATTTCCGGAATGGGAAACTCCATCTGCACCGCACCGGCCACATGATTTTTCTTATAGCTTGCTTCAAAGGGCATTGTGTCCACGATGAGCATTGCTTTTTTCTCGTCAATCCAGCCTTTAAGTTCTTTGGCTGTCACGAGAGCATATCCGCCCTTGACTGTTTCCCGTGCGAGGGTAACACCGCTCTGTTCGATATCCAGTTCACCTGTGCCCCAGGCCGCCAGCGCGCTGGACGAAAAGGCGGTTGCAAACACCGCTGCTAAAATTAACATCATTAAACTTTTCATTGTTTTCATATACTTCTTCTCCTTTTTTATTTTCCATCATTTGCTACTATTTATTTTGTTAATTCATTTTTTGTAAAAGAAACTCTCGACCGCATCCAACGGGAAAGATACAGGTAAGGTACGACAACTCCGCAAAGAACAACATCGCGCCAGAAGGCCTGCTTTAAACTTGCCTGCCTGGCCAGATCATCAGCGCCGAAACATCCGCAGTCCACATCCAGATTCAGAGATATGCCGTATCCAAGAACAAACAGGAACATGCCCAGAAGCGAAGCGATCAGGGCCAGACTGCCACGAATATCCAGAAGCAGACCGATGCCTGCAATTGTTTCAATCAGCGGCAGGCCGATGGCCACTACGGGCAAAAACATTTCGGGCACTAAACCATAGCCGGAAATAATACGCGCAAAAGCTTTCGGATCGATCACTTTGCCAACGCCGCCATAGATAAACAAAGCGGCCAGCGCTGTCCTGACAATCCTGTATGACCAAATCCAGGCCATGATGGAACGTATCCGCTCCATAGTTTTCATTTTCCTTTCTTCTTTAAGCGCATTTCATTTATCTTGCTTTGCTCTGTCCCTGATAATAATCCGCGCCGCTTCCTGAGCCATTTCTCCGGTGAAGGCAATGCATTGTTTCATCTGTCTGGATGAACCCATAATCATGTACCTATTGAGCGTCCGGCAGCACAAACATTTGTGACGCTTTTTAAAAATATCATGAAGCTCGCGGGAGAGTTTCATGGCCTTGTCCACTTTTTTATCTTTCGGCGCGGTTCTGCCGAACACCATCCCCAGAGCTATCACCCCGCCTGAGACGGCGCCGCAGGTACAACCGGCTTTACCGATGCCCACGGGAAATCCTGAAGCCATGGCAATAACATCATCGGATACCGAAAGACTGAACGCGTCTTTAATTGTTTTCACGATGGCTTCCGAACAGTAGAAATCGCCGCTGCGATAATATTCTTCCGCCGTCAATCTGATTTTTTCCAAATCCACGTCAAAGTTCATGATTTTTTCTCTTAATCGAATTAGACCGGGCTCAGAATCGAACTGATCAGCACAACATTTTAATGTTGGCCCGACAGGTTTGAAGCCTGCGGCCGGCGCCAGCCGACTCGCCCGGTCAAACCTTTATACGTATAACGTTGTCTAATCTTTCAACGCCCTGATTTCTTCCACCTCCACTTTGTTCAAAAGAGCAGCTTCAATTTTATTTTGCAGCGCCGGATCAAAGCGCAGACATATCCCGCAATCCGAGCTGATGTTTTTGGGAACGGGAATAAGCTTATGCGGAAGATCTTCCTTCTTGAGAATTTTTTCCGCCTTCAAGACGTAACTTACCGCTTTGAACAGCATTACAGAATACTGAGGCTTTGGGTTCATGGCACAAGCAAACGTCCAGCGCGGGTCATGGTGTCCACAATGTCATACATATTGGAAACCGTTCCCGCGGCAAGTTTGTCCTTAATCTCAAAGTAATTCAAACAAGTGCCGCAAACCAGAAGTTGCACACCTTCATTCTCCAGTTGCTTTAAATCCTCAAGGACTTCCGATCCCTGCACGATAAGCTTAACGCCTGTGTTATAAAAAATCATGACATCCGGTTTTTCTTTCTGCAGACTGACGGTGTGCAGAAAAGCCCTGATTAAAACAGAGCCGAGTTCATCATTGCCTCTGCCCATTTTATTTTCAGTGATGACAATGACAAAAGGACCGGAAACCGCGGGTGTTGTACTGCACGAAGGAACAAATTCCTCTGTTGTTCCGACCGCGCCAGCCTTGCGCGTCAAGTTTATTTCGTAAGTACCGTCTTTTTTCTTTTCCACTTGCACATCACAGCCCTGTTTTGTTCCCAGACGCTTGACGTTTTCCAGCGCTGTTTCGTTATCAACTATCACCTTTACCTTTTCATTGATTTCTATGGCCTGCTTGGCGAGAACAACAGGCTGGGGACAGGCAAATCCCCGGGCATCTACTGTTTTTATTTCACTCATTGAAGTACCTCCAATTCTTTACTTTTTGGGCACCGTTTCCAACAGCGCTTCCACACGCGTACGGATTTGCTCCACGTCGCTTTGCGAATAATCCGTTTCGATTTTTAGAAAAGGCTTCTGATGTTTGTTTGTCACATGCTCTTTAATCTTGTGTGATTCGACATTATAGGAATGGCAGGCGTGAAGAACCACGTCAATTACAACATCCGGTTTAAAGCGTTTAATCATTTTGTCGAGTTCAGCCAGACGGCGGTTATTCGGAGTCATGCAGGAACAGGGAAGATCCAGGTAACGGCGTGAAAGCGCAGCGTAAGGATCAGATGTATTTTCTGAAATCATGCCAGAGTATGCCTTCATGCCTGTGCAGGAATCCAAAGCAACAACAACACCGCCTGCCTCTTCAATGATCTTGAAAACTTTCGTCGCGTCACCGCCCACCGGACAGCCGGTTACGAGCACGCGGGGAGAATCCTTTTCGCCGTGATAAACGCCATCGGCCACGCGCTGCTCCAGTTTCGCGACGCACGCATTGAGCAGAGCAATCATGTCTTTTGTTGTCGCCGCCTGCCCCAGATAAGTCAGGTCGTAGAGTTCAAGCCAACTCACCGGCGTCGGTGTGAGCGCGGCAAAATCAAATATTTTGTTCATCAGTTTGTTTTTAATGTTCGTCTCTTTGATTTCCTTTTCCACTTCCTTGTCGTCTATTTTGCGGTTAAAGGTCGTCTCCAGAAATCCTTTGAGTTTCTTGATCATTACCGTCCAGTTATCCAGGGCTTCCTTTTCATCCGGCAGTTGCGGCAGGTCCATCACATACATCGGTTTGAGATCGGATATCAGTTCGAACATTTTCTTCTTGCCGTCGCAGGTCGTTTCAGCAATGACTGCTTCGGATATGGCAAAGAAAGGGCAAGTATCGGTTTTGAGAAAACCGTAACTGGATTTAATCAGCGGACAGAGATTGGCCGGAAGCACCATTTCCGCCGCTTCGATCGTTTTATTGGCAAACGCGCACAGAACAGCCGGTGCGGCGCCCATCGCCCGAATCACTTCCAGCGGCGCGTAACCACAGTAAATTCCAACAATGTTTTTTCCTTTTTCTCTCTGCTTCTGAAGATAACCCAGCGTCCGTTTTGTCGCTTCACCCGCGAATCCGTCATTAACCAGTGGTTCTACCCCTGCTTTCATTTTAATAACTCCTCCTTATGTAAATCAATGAAAGTAGCGATATATTGTTTAATGGAATATATCCAATAGATAATAGTTATAACCAGACAAGTATTATTACTATTATTTATTTGCTCAATCCTTACACATGATGATACCTAAGCGGCATTAATAACTTCAGAAACAGGATTAAGGAGAAAAATATAAAAATGATTGAATTTAACCGCTTAAAAATTATTATGGCTGTATTGATGATGTTGATTTGTGTCGTCATCGCTCCTCAGGCATTCGCCGAGAAAAATTTCCCGACAATCAGCACCGATGAATTGAAATCTTTAGTGGACAAGAATGCTCCGTTGACATTGATTGATGCGAGGACAACACCGGAATATGCTGAATCTCACATTGTCAAATCCGTAAACATTCCCGAAAAGAAGCTTCAGGATAATCTTACGCTTCTTCCGGCGGATAAAAATTCGCTGCTGATCATTTATTGCAACGGTGTTAAATGCGGCAAAAGCAAACGGCTGGCACTGCAACTTGAGCCGATAGGCTTCACCAACATAAAAATTTACCTTGAAGGAATCCCGGTTTGGGAAGAAAAGAATCTCCCCCTGGTTACCGGCCCCGATTATAACAAAAAGATCGAAGCGACCATCATCAAACCTGACGAACTCAATAAAATGATCAGCGCCAGGAAAGATGATTATGTTCTTGTTGATGTGCGGGATGCATCTGAATACAAAGAGGGACATATCCCGACAGCTGTCAATATTCCGTCGGAAACCTTTGCCGCCGGCTACGGCGTACTGGCCAAGGTGTTTTTCATAAGGTCATTGAAACTTTGCGTGGACTTAATTCAACGGGCTACGGCGTGAAAAACAGCGGCCTGCGTATTGATATAGTTCATAATCCTGTAGGCGCCTATCTCCCTAGATCACAGGCGGCGCTGGAACATGAGTACCACGAGCGTCTTCTAACCGAACATGGGATTCATTTTAATCAGATTTTCTGTCTTACAAATCTCCCGATCGGCCGCTATCTTGATTATCTCATCGAATCCGGAAATTATGACGATTATCTATCAGCGCTTTGTCATGCATTCAATTCCGCCGCGGTTGCGAATGTGATGTGTTTGACAACACTTTCCGTGGGGTGGGACGGTTCACTTTATGATTGCGATTTTAATCAGATGCTTGACCTCACCGTTAATCACGGTGCGCCGAAGAACATCATGAATTTTGATATGGATAAACTCAAAAATCGCGAGATCGTCATCAACAATCACTGTTACGGGTGCGTTGCCGGTTGCGGTTCATCTTGTCAGGGAGCTACAACAGCGGGAGATTAGCGTCGTGAAAATATCAGTGATTATTCCCGTCCTTCATGAAGGCGAAAGAATCAACGCAATAATTGATTCGCTTAAATCAGCTGCAGCTGGTGTGGCCTATGAAACAATTGTTGTGGATGGTGATTCATCGGGAGGTACTATTGAGCGTATTATTGATACGAGCGTTATCACCCTGTCGGCACCGCGGAGCAGAGCGTCACAGATGAACGCCGGCTCCGCCCGGGCGAGCGGGGAAGTTTTACTTTTTCTGCACGCCGACACGTTCCTGCCTCCGAAAGCATTTCCGAAAATTATTGCGGCCATCTCCGACAAACGTTTCACAGGCGGTGCATTTGATCTCAAAATCACAAACAATAAATGGATATTCAGGGTGATCAGTCTGGCGGCATCATTGAAACACCGGATGACACGCGTGCCTTACGGCGACCAGGCGATTTTTATACTGCGAAGCTATTTTGAAAATATCGGCGGATATGCCCCTGTACCGCTCATGGAAGATGTGGAACTGATGAGGCGGGTGAAGCGTCAAGGCGGACGCATCGTCATCCTGCCCGAAACAGTGACGACCTCATCGCGAAAGTGGGAAAACGATGGTATATTCTACACCGTCATAAGAAACTGGCTTATCCAGACTCTTTATCTTGCAGGTGTACCATCTGAGCGGCTTGTACGTTATTACTATAAGGTGAAATGATGATTAAACGAACACTGATCATTTTGGCAATAAGCACTCTCCTGATTGTTTCCCCGCTTTACGCGCAAGTGAGCGAGCAGGGTTTTCGCGAGGACTTCAATTCGCTGGATAACTGGAAGCCGCTCACCTTCCCCAGGATACCGCGCCACTCCGCCTACCGTATCCAGAAAGAAGGGGAAAATAACTTTCTGGTTGCCCAGGCGGATAATTCCGCTTCCGGCATCATATATACCCGCAGTTTCAACATTTACAAAACACCGGTCATTAAGTGGAAGTGGAAAATTTCCAATACCTATCAGGCCGGTGACGAGAAAAAGAAATCCGGGGACGATTATGCATTGCGCGTCTATGTGGTATTTAAATATGATCCCCATAAGGCCGGTTTTTTCGAGCGGACACAGTACAATACCCTGAAACTTATTTATGGAGAGTACCCGCCGCACAGCAGTATCAACTATATCTGGGCAAATAAAAAATATCCCGAACGTATTTTGCCGAACCCATTTACCGCGAAAACACAAATGATCCTTTTGCAGAAAGGCCCTGATCGCGCGGGTGCCTGGATCGAAGAGCGGGCAAACGCTCTGGAAGATTACCGGCAGGCCTTCGGCACAGAACCGCCTTCCGAGGCCAGTATCGCCGTAATGAGTGACGCGGATAATACGGGCGAAAAGGCAACCGGCTATATTGACTATATCGAGGTTTCCGCATTTTGAAAAAAAATGCATTTATATTATTTCTTAAATACCCCGAACGCGGCGCGGTAAAGACCCGCCTGGCCAGTTCGCTGGGCGACGACCTGACCTACGAACTCTACCTGTGTTTTCTGACGGATATCTCAGTGATGACACGTCAGATAAAAGCCGAAACGATTATCGTGTATTCGGGCCCGGAAGGATTATCGTTTCCTGATTTTCCAGGCGTCCAGTGTTTACATCAGCGGGGAAACAATATCGGCAGGCGCATGTATAACGCGTTTGCCGATGTCTTGGCCCGAGGATATGAGCGCTGTGTGCTCATCGGAAGCGACAGCCCTGATCTTCCGGCAAAGATAGTAAATGACGCTTTCGACAAACTGGATTTAGCTGATACCGTCCTTGGGCCGAGCGCGGACGGCGGATATTATCTCATCGGTTGTCAAAGACAGGGTTTGTGCCCTTCAATATTTAATGGAATAAACTGGAGCACGTCTGAAGTTTTTATGGAAACGGTTAAACGTATCGACAAAGCAGGGCTCAAATACGTGCTGCTTCCACGATGGTCTGATATAGATGAGCCGGATGATCTCAGAAAATTTTATGAAAGAAATAGCCATCGTTCAACGGAATCACAGGTTATGAAATTATTAAAACAAAAAGAAGTATAATGAAAGCAAATCATAAACGAATAATTGTTGCACTTTGCATTGTGGCGCTCATCATCCTGATTCGGTTTTCAGGCCTTCACGAGCTTCTCACCTTCGACATGTTGCGGCAATACCGTGGTCAGCTTTTATCGATCACAGCGCAACATTATTTTTTTGCAGTCGGACTTTTTATAGTCGGCTATATCGCTGTAGTGGCCTTGTCTATTCCGGGAGCTGCGGTGCTTAGCCTTACCGCCGGATTCTTGTTCGGTTTTTGGGGAGTGCTCTATGTGAACATCGGCGCCACAATCGGCGCAATTGCCGCTTTCCTTGTTGCGCGGTATCTAATCGGTGACTGGCTGCAGAAACACTACGCAGACAAACTCGCATCATTCAACAAAGAAATAGCGGAAAACGGCTATAACTATCTTCTAACACTGCGCCTTATTCCAATCTTTCCCTTCTTTCTGGTGAATATCTTTGCTGGAATTACCAGAATACCGCTTGTGACTTACGCATGGACAACAATGGTCGGGATAGCACCTGCTTCTTTTGTATTTATCTATGCCGGTTGTCAGTTGGGAAGGATTGATAAACCTGGAGATATACTCTCTTGGAAGATTCTCCTTATTTTTGTTCTCTTTGGCTTGCTTGCCTTAATCCCCGTGTTTTTAAAAAAGCTGATGAAAAAGAAATCTATTCCTTTACCAGCAGAACATTTACTGCCTTGACTACAACTCTAACCTTATCACCTTTCTTGATACCCAACTCTTTGAGAGAGTTCATTGTCATGACAGATTCCATGAAATCACCTCCCAAAGTTTTTACCTTAACCTCACACATGACAGAACCTTTTTTTATGCTTTCCACTTTCCCAACAATTTGATTTCTAGCACCGTACTTCATAAAATCCTCCTTATTAATAATTAAGGGTTAAAGATTCCCGGAAGTGTAATGTTTAATAAAACTGATGAATGTTTTATGAAAAGACCGAAAATCGAATTGGCGTCTGTAAATTAAATAAAAATTTCTTTCCATGGTTAATCCCTGAATCGGGACTTCACAAAGCAAACCCTGAGACAGCTCGCGCGAAACGGCATGAATGGAAATAACCGACACGCCCCATCCCACGATGACCGCTTCTTTAATTGCCTCGGAACTACCCAACTCGCCACAGATATTGAATTGATCAATACTGATTGATTTTGATTTCTTCAGATATGACTCAAACAATTCCCTCGTTGCCGAACCTTTTTCCCTGACCAAAAAGGGTTCTTTTAACAATTCCGGCAATGTCACTGATTTCTTTTTGCACCAGGCATGATTCTTTGAAACGATAAGAGCCACGCGATCTTTCCATAGGGTTTCTGCTGAAAGTTTTTTATTTAAAGGTTTCTTGCCGATAAAGCCCATTTCCACTTCATTATCCAAAACCATGTTCATAGCCTCTTCACTGTCCGCTGTTTTGATATAGATATAAATATCGGCGTTTGTTTTGTTAAAATCACTCAAGGCACGCGGCAGAATATATGTGGCCGGAATAGTGCTGGCGCTCACATAAATATTTCCTCCGGTATCCTTACCCAAAGCATGAATTTTTTCCTTTGCTTCATCTCTTAGTTTTACCACACGTTTCGCGTAGTTGTATAATATTTTCCCTTCCGGAGTCAGCGAAACACCGGAACTGCTGCGGTTAGCCAATCTTACGCCAATACAATCCTCAGCATTTTTTATATTCTTAGTCAATGCCGGCTGAGTAAGAAACATTCTCTTGGCGGCGCGGCTGAAACTGCCCTCTTCCATCAGAGAGATAATTGCTTCCATTTGCTGAATGGTTATGTTCTTGAAACGATCAATAGACATGTGGAGTTTATAGCACAATGTAATGATACAATAAAAGAAAATTATAACTAAAACAAAACTCTCTGCTTTAACTGGAAAGAATAATCGCGCTTTAAATATTACTTTTATGAATTTGATTTTTGGACTTTTTACTATTATTACTCCGTCAACATAATATAAAAGGTGTCATTTCTCGCGTAGAGACTGTCTCGTAATTAGAAAAATTGTCATTCCGAACGTATGTGAGGAATCTTAAAGTGCTGAATTTATTGAAATGAAGATTTCTCGCTTCGCTTCGAAATGACATAAAAAGGAATTACGACACAGTCTCGCAGGCGGGAATCCAGTAATAACAAGAAAATGATTGTATTTTTGATTTCAAATCCTGACCGGTTATGTCGGATGGTTCCGGCCGCGGGCTTCAAACCTGTCGGACAAACAATAAAATGTTTGCTTGTCAGTTCGATTCTGAAACCGGTCTCTCAATATTATTAAGGTATGTCGCATTTAAAAAAATTAGTATGATGACCCCAGGTTTTTAGTTGTTGCATACTTAAGAAATTGTAGTATAATTCAGATTGAAAAGAAGTTGCATTTGCCATAATGACATGATCAATTTATCAACCTCTTGAAGAGCAGATTATATAGCATATACCAGGGCATGATATGCAATTTGAATGGGATAGAAATAAAGCCAGTAAAAATCTTAAAAAGCATAAAGTATCGTTTGATGAGGCCATGACCGTATTCTATGATCCGTTGTCAGCGACTTTTGAAGATTCCGATCATGCCATTGACGAACAAAGGTATATTACAGTAGGGTGTTCTGCGCGTAGTCGTCTGCTGGTTGTGTCGCATACGGAAAGGGAGAAAAACATACGGATTATCAGCGCACGAGTGGCAACCGCACCCGAAAGGAAAAGACATGAAAACTAAAACAAAGAAAGAAATTGACGAATTGCGTTCTGAGTACAGCTTTGATTATTCAAAGGCTGTGCGTGGCAAATATTATAAACGAATTTTAGCCGAAGGAGCTAACGTGGTAATGCTTGAGCCGGACGTCGCCAAAGCATTTACTGATTCAGCGGCTGTCAATGATGTGCTGAGATCATTGCTTGATTTAACGAAGGAGACACAGCGACTGACAAAACATGCAGGTGTGAGAACGAGCATACGCCGCTGACGAGCGGAGGGTTTAATACCCGTGGTTATCTATCGCGCACGCTGTTGCTCATAAGTTCACAGTTGTCCCCGTATTTCCTCACAGGAGGATCCTATGGCAAAAATCAATATCGACATTCTGACGGAAACAGAACTGATTGAACTGAATCAACGCATTGTGCAAAAGTTACGCTTTCTGCGGGAAGCTCGTGCGCACCAAAAGATGATGGAGTTCTCCGTTGGCGATCAGGTTTCCTTTCAACCGGAAGGAAGCGAAACTCTGATCGGTATCATTACCCGTTACAACAAAAAAACCGTCACGGTAATCACTGAACAGGGGCATCGCTGGAATGTTTCACCGGGTTTACTCAGACGGGTTAAAAACGCCAGAAAAATAAATTCAGCTAATGTCTTTAATTTTCAGAAGTCGTGAATTTAAAATATTTCAATTGATATTTTGAAGCACATCCCCTTCCCGTCCTTAAATTTTTCCCTGTTCGATCAAGTCTTTTAATCAATATACGAATTTCATCGAGGTAAAAAGACATGATAAAAAGGAGTTCCAATTATTTCTGTCATTGCCCGGAAGCGACCGGGCAATCCATTCTTTCTCCCGACTTTTTAATCAGTATGTGTATTTGAGGAAACTAAAAGGTGGGTGGAATAAAATCCATTACGCCGTTCCGAATCCACCTTCAATAACCCCTTTGTTACAAAGAGTGCCTTAGGAGATTAAAAAAGTCTTCACTAC
>JQDQ01000243.1 GCA_000747625.2 Smithella sp. SCADC | reverse complement strand
TATTCCCCAACGGCCTGCCCGTCTGCTCATGCCGATGGATTAATAATTCATCTTCTTCACAAAAGAAGGTGTCCTGCCGACGATTGCCTCGCCGGGTGACATGATGAGGATATTTTGCTGCGACTACTCTTGCCATACGGCCCATGTTTATTGTCTATGACTATAATCACTGCTTGTCAAGAAAAAACTAGTATGGTGTCCCCAGATTTTCTCCCAGATTTTGCTGTTAAAAATTATGATACCTAAAACTGTCCCAACGGAATTACAAATTATATCATCCAGTTGTGAATATCTTGAAGGAAGATAAATCTGAGATAGTTCAATAGCAAGGCTAATCGCGAAACCTGTGGCAGCAATACTGATATAAATTATCTTTTTATTCCAATTACTTGATTTTAATAGAAAGGCAGTAAAGAAAAATCCTAACGGTATAAATCCAAGCAGATTAATAATGGTGTCCTGAATGAAAGACCAGTCACAACGAAAATCATGCCAGGGTGGATCTAAAATAATCTTTTTAACAGGCCGGAAAAGCACGGGGATTGTCAGGTGATTATTCAAATTGGAATAATCTTGGACTGTGGCGCCGAGCTTCTCATTAAAAAAATATAAGCCAATATACCCTTCTTCTTTTTCCGGAAGCATCGTAAAATTATTTTCTAAATATGATTGATAATGATTTAAAACTTGCTCTGTTGTAAAGGTCCGATTATAAATTGCCAACCCCATTATCTGGCCTTTCCATGAATTCTTTCCGACAGGTGAATTACCAAGGATAAAACCTATTTCTTTTGAAGTCAAACTATCAAGCAGACGATGATGCGGATAGGTTTGCGCAGGTTGGCCATTAATATATATGATTGTTCCCTCTGTGCCAGAAGTTATAGATAACAAATAATTTTGATCTTTTCCCAAAGCATCATCAACGCCAATTTCACTATGCAATATATTTCCAACAGGCCTTTTAATTCTGCTCTGGATAATAAGATGCTTTTTCCATTGGCCAAGAAAAGTTATTTCGGAACCTTCATCATCATAAATAGATAATATCCGATTAATATCATCTGGGGGCTCTTCTGTTGGACGGATCGAAATTTCTATAGTTATTGATTTTTTATTCAATAGTAATTGCTGTGGATCGTTCAAAGGGTCAAGGCTAAGGATCATGCCTTGTCCGGAAAAATAGACGCCGGTTTGATCTTGCAGCCAGATGACTTTGTTTTTAGGAAAAAAATTGAAAGGCCACAGACCCGCGATGAGAATGATAAGAAGGATAGTGAGGCAGATGCCCCCTAAATATTTCAGGTTTATATTGGTAATTAGTCTCAACAGCTTATCAATCATAACTATCACTTCTTCTAACTGATATAATCTGGCAACAGATAAAATAATTTGAGTAACTATAACGATTCATGATAATTATCAAGCGGTGGGAAAAGGGGTAAAGCGCAAAACAACCGGTGTTAGAATATTGAAATATAACAATGAGACATCGCAGACACAGATAGATCCTAAGCATCCCGATATCCAGTGGATCATAACAGCTGGTGCACAAGATTTGGTATGGGATGATTTTGTCTCACAACACTTTGATCCTCAACCGGAGCAGACTTCGGCTTGGGGTGACGTTCGCAGTCATTGGGGTTGGAAACCTACCCGCATCTATCTCAAGCAGGATGGCGTTATCCTGGGTGGGGCACAGATTCAAGAGTTTGTCATCAAAAAAATACTCCGTGTCGGTTATATCTCCCGCGGACCTCTGATTGCTGAAGGCGTCGATCCGTTGCTGGTCTTGCGAGCTATAAAATGGTTAGCCCGCAAGCTCAGGTTGTCCTATGTTGCCGTGAGCCCTCCTTATTTTTGTGAACCTCTAGTAAAAGCGATGCCCACTGCGGGTTTTCAGATTCGACCGGATGCATTGCCCCCTTCAGTTTGGCATCAGGCAACGTTTTTGATTGACCTTAAGGCTGATTTGGATACACTTTTTGCAAACTTACGGTATACAACCAGAAATAATGTACGTCGCGGACTCCGCAGCGGGTTAGAGGTGGTGTCGGGATCGGAGAAAGACCTGATTGTTTTCAATGAACTGATGAATTCCATCTGTGTGCGCCGGGGCACACATCCAAATCTTCCCGGCGTCGATTTTGTCCCAAAGCTATGGTCTCGATTTGCGCCTCGGGGCTGGATTCATCTATTATTAATTCGCTACGGCACTGAGACGATAAGTATCCGTTTAATTTTGACAATTGGCAAATATGCTCGCGCATGGCGCATCGGATGGTCTGGAAAGTACACAAAACTTTTCCCAAATGATGTCCTGAACTGGGAAACGATACGCTGGGCAAAAGAACATGGATTTGAAAAATTTGATCTCCTCGGGGCAGACCGGCGGGATGCGGAGGAGCTATTGAATGGTCGCGCAGCTTCGGAGCCGTATCATTGCAATATCACTTTTTATAAGGCGGGGTTCGGCGGCAAACTTGTTTTGCTACCGAATGAATATTGCTACTTTCCTAATCCGATACTGCGGTGGTGTATGAAATTGGGTCTCATTAAGGTTCTGGAAACAAAGTGGTTTACAGGATTTACAAGGCTGCTTTACCGTAAGTTTGTGCCACGTACACAATGAGGTTCAAGGTTCAAGGAGCAAGGAAAATAGTGGATGGAGCATAGTGAATGGTGAATGGAACATGGATAGGTGTTTTATAATATGTTGATCGATAAAAGTCAGGATTCGGTATATAAGAAATTAGACTCCATTGAAACGTCCAAAGGTGTCCTGACTGCATGGCATTACTCTCAACCGGATAATAATGTCTGGGATACTTTTCTGGCATCTACACCATCCGGACATTTTTATCAGACAAGTATGTGGGCGCAAGTCAGAATGCTGGATGGCTGGGATAATCTCGTTATATTAATTACAATCAATGATCGCATAGTCGGCGGTTTTCAGATTTTGACACGATCCAAGCCATACCTGGGGAAAATTGGACTTATCCTCAAAGGACCGGTAGTTGCATCAGATGACCCGGTGGTATTAAATTTTGTCATTGCCACGTTAAAGAAAATTGCCAGAGTCAACAAAATCAAAGCTTTGATTGTCCAGCCTCCTAATAGGGACAAGGCAATATCAAATATGCTCAGTCAAAATGATTTTTCCGCCAATCATGTTGACAATGAAATTAGAGAGAATACTGTTGTCATTGATTTGCGTGGAAGTGAGGATGAGATTTTTAAAGGGATCAAGAGTAAAAAAAGACAAAATATCAACACAGCGATTCGTAAAGGTGTGACAGTCCGCGAAGGTAAAAAAGATGACCTCGACACCTTTTTCCATTTTATGACCGAAACTTGTAAACGTCAGCAAGTCACACCTAGTCCGTCAAATGTAAACTTTCTTCATAGGATGTGGGATTTGTTTTCCAGAAAAGACAAAATAAAACTCTTCATGGCCGAATATGAAGGTGAAGTTGTTTCATGTATAGTCGTTGTGCTGTTTGGCGATACTGCTTATCTTTGGAAACTCGGCTGGTCAGGAAAATATTCGAAATATTATGCCAATATCTTTATTTGCTGGGAAATATTTAAGTGGGCTAAAGCGAATGGCTTCAGCTTTGCCGATATGGACGCGATAAGCAAAAATCTTGCCGATAAGGTATCAAAGGGTGAAACAGCGACTGAAGAGATGTCCAAAACATATTCCTATTTTAAAGTTGGATTTGGTGGTGATGTTTTACGTCTGACAAAAGGATTTGTTTATATTTATAATCCGGTTATACGATGGGCATACAACCTTTTTATGCCTTATATTAATTCTATTCCTTTTTTAAAAAGAAAAATCCTTTTCGGTGGGGAATAAGCGAGGGACCAGGAATAAGGTCCAAGAAGTATGACGATTAGTTTTGCAAAACTCTCAACTGGCTGTCGAAATACTTTACAGTGTTAATTACTGGCTCATCAGTGCAGAAGGCTATGTTATCATTACGTTTAATTAAAATTGATGTTTAAACCATTCAAAAAATACCCCATAAAGATGTCGAAATATTTTACAAAACAAAAGACCGTTGAGAAAATGCATCTGCCAACCGGAAAAAAGTATATTTTAAATATAATTATTTTAATAATAATATCAAATATTTAATATTTATTAAACACTATCACGGCAGCGCAAATATCAACTGGCATAACAGTTGCTGTTGTATTCATTTAACATAGAAGAAAAATGAAAGAGCAAACATATAAGTAAGAAAAGGAGGGGGAAAATGAAAAAGTTATTGGTTGGTTTAATGATGGTTGCAATGGGGTTGCTATTAATGGCCCCAATGGCGAGTGCCTATCCGGTTTCAGCTGGGGATTCCATTGTCGTTACATTGGGAATCGGGGGTGGAGTAAATGGTGGTGGGGCTTTTAACGTTAATGAAGTCGGTGACTCTCTGGGAGTGTTGTTTGATACTTTTTGTGTTGAAAGAAGCGAACATTTTGGCCTTGGTGAGACTTTATACATCGGCTCAATTACGAATGGAGCCATTGAAGGTGGTTTTACTGGTGGCAATCCCGATCCGCTAGATACCAAAACTGCTTTTTTGGTGAACCAATGGGCAGCCCGTGCGATCTTACACACTGATTTTAATGCAAATGACTTGCAATTAGCAATTTGGTTACTTGAAGGTGAACTAGGTACCTTAACACTTACATCTGGCGCTAGTGCTTTGATAGCTTCAGCAGCCAATGCCTCTGGGGATTACGGTGTTGCAGTTATGAACTTATATGCTCCTGGAACTCTTGAGTGTAAGCAGGATATGCTGGTATATAATCCTGTTCCCGAACCTGCTACCTTGCTTCTGTTTGGTCTTGGCTTGCTTGGTTTGGTTGGAATTAGGAGAAAACTTAAGAAGTAGCAAAACACTTTAGTAGTTTAATGTCAAAAAGGCAGGATCAGCAATGATCCTGCCTTTTTTGTTTTAAATGTCGAAATATTTTACACTTTGGAAATGGGCGGAGATCCAAGGTAAAAGTGAATGGGGAATAGTGGATGGAATAAGGAACAATATACAATGTTCAAGAATGAAGGGAATTAGTTTAATGTGAACGATTTCATAAAAAAGTGTTCGCATTTTTTTATGTATTACATTAATAATCGTTAAAATAATTCGGAAGGGTGAGTATGAGTAAAAAATCTCTGACTGAAAAAATCAAGGAACATCTCAATACTCGAAACATTGTTTTTCTTCTTTTTGGCGCTGTGGCGTTGATCGTGGCTTATACGCCGGTCAGGGCGCTTTATTCATCCAACAAAAGTGAATACTATTCGCATATTGCTTTAATACCCTTGGTGAGCATTTACCTGATTTACATTAAACGCAAAGAAATCTTTGCCAAAGTAAATTATTTATTTGCCGTGGGAGTTCCCGTTTTACTTTTAGGCATCGCTCTATTTCTTGGCGGCATCCTATGGGGTGCGCCGCTGGATAATAACAATTACGCATCTCTTCTCGTCTTCTCTATCTTCATTTTTATCAACGGCGCTTTTATTCTTCTCTATGGTATGCAGGCCTATAAAGCCGCCTTGTTCCCTCTTCTCTTCTTGATTTTTATTGTTCCGATCCCCACGGCGCTCATGGATCGTATCATCTATTTTTTACAGGTCGGTTCCACAGAATTTACAAATCTTTTATTTATGGCCTCGGGCGTACCATTTGTAAGAGAAGGCTTTGTCTTTCACTTACCCAATATCAGTGTCGAAGTGGCTAAACAATGCAGTGGCATCCGCTCAGGCATGGCTATTTTTATTGTCGCCACTTTGGCCGGTTATATGTTTCTGAAAACCTACTGGAAAATGATTTTCCTTGTTATCTGCGCAGTGTTGATTGCCATGTTTAAAAATGGCATCCGGATTTTAACGCTTTCCCTGTTGGGAAATTATGTTGATCCGCAAATTCTTGCCAGTTCTCTGCACAGAGAAGGCGGTACTCCCTTTTTCATTGTGGCGCTGCTGCTTTTGGCTCCGATACTGTTTTTTTTAAGAAGATCGGAAAGGAAGAAAGATAGCTCATAGCTCGTAGCTCGTAGATCAAGAGAAGAGTGAAAGTACAAGGTTCAATGTCCTCCGCTGGCGGAGGTGTCACGCAGTGACGGTGGTGGACAAAGGGTAATAGTGGATAGTGAATGGTGGCTAGTGCTTAATTTCAATATTAACCGTGTCATTTCGAAGGAACGAAGTGACTGAGAAATCTTTATAATCATTGAATAAGATTTCTCCCTTCGGTCGAAATGACATATCGGTAACTTTTGCAAGTATGCACTAGTGGCCAAAGGGACAAGGAAAGAATCCACCCCCGGCGCTTCGCGCCACCCCCGCCGGCGGGGGACAGTTCACGTAAGGTACAATTATTATTGGTTTGCGGCATGGTGCTTCAACGAGAAGATGATGGACAGAGTTAAATAAAAAAATGAAGTTACGGATGAATCATGGCTTTTAATGTTGGGCTTTCATTTGTGGCGGCGGGTGTGACGATTGCAGTGCTGGCCATCGGCATTTACCGCGGGCCGCGTTCTGTTGTCCAGAGCATATTTGCCGTTGGCATGCTGCTTTTATCTATGGAGGCTGCACTCACTGGTTTTGTGTATCAGTTCAACACGCTTTCTGATTTTCTTTTTCGGCAGCGGCTGTTGTTTATCATTGCCTCTCTCGTGCCAGCTGCCTGGCTGCTCTTCAGCATCAGCTTTGCCCGTGCAAACTATGCCGAGCAAATATCCAAATGGAAGTGGGTTTTGCTGCTGGCAGTTGCCGCGCCGCTTTCCCTGGTTACTTTTTTTAATGATGACTTTATTTCTTTAGTGCTGGCGCCGGAAAATTCGTCAACTTTGTTTATCCGGATAGGATGGTCCGGTTATCTGTGGCACATCATCTCGATTATAATATCCATAGCCATTCTCATGAATCTGGAAAGAACTTTCCGTCATTCCACCGGACACATTCGCTGGCAGACCAAATTTATGTTTCTGGGTATAGGCAGTGTTTTTGGAATACGGATTTTCACGGACAGTCAGGGGGTCCTCTTCAACGGTGTAGACACGGGTCTTTATGTAGTTGATCTGGGCGCTCTTCTTTTGGCCGACATTTTTATTTTCCGGGCACTGTTTCGCGGCAAGCCGCTGAGTGCCGGTATTCAGCTTTCACACCAGTTTCTCTATACTTCTTTCACTATCCTGATTGTCGGCGCATATTTTATATCACTGGGAATGGTTGCCTGGATTTCAGTGCATTTCGAATGGTTTAAGAATATCAATCTGGTTATCTTTCTGGTTTTTGTTACGATAATGGTTCTGGCTGTTTTTCTGCTTTCCGACCGGCTGCGAACAAAACGGAAACGTTTCATCAGCCGGCATTTCAAGCGGCCGCAATACGATTATCAAAAAATATGGGAAGACTTCACCCAGAGAACTACCTCTGTCACAAAAACTAATGAGCTATGCAGCATTATCGTCAAGATGGTGTCGGATACACTGGAGATTCTTTCCGTCAGCATCTGGCTGGTTGACGAAAAGGAGGAGCAATTATCTTTTGGCGGGTCAACGGTGTTTACCGCAGACCAGGCCGAAGAAATGCACTTTTTCAAAGAAGGCGGGAAGAAGATGATCCGCGACATGACTAATCAAAACATGCCGCTTGATCTGAAAGGGCGAGAGGATGACTGGGTTTCTGATCTGGCCCATACCTATAAATTGGAAACCAGGGAATCACGCATCCGCTACTATGTTCCTCTTAATGCCGCAGGTAATCTAATTGGAATCATGACCTTAAGCGAAAAAGTATTTTATGAAGCGCTGACCTTTGAAGAATCGGAGTTGATTAAAACGATTTCCGATCAGGCCGCGGCCGCTTTACTGGGCCTGAGACTTTCGGAACGTCTGCGCCAGACCAAAGAGCAGGAGGCGTTTCAGACCATGTCGGCTTTTTTTATGCACGATTTGAAAAATCTGGCATCAAAACTGTCGCTGGTAACGCAAAATCTGCCACTGCATATGGATAACCCGGAGTTCCGCGCCGATGCGCTGAAAACAATTTCCCAGAGTGTGTCCAAGATTAACAAAATGAGCAGCCGCCTTTCTCTATTAAGCCAGAAAATTGATCTTTCTTTTCGCGAAACAAATATAAATGATCTGATAACCACCGCTATCTACGATTTGAAAGAATATGTAAAAGCTCCCGTATCTCAGAATTTCGATCAGAATGTGCCTCTGCTTCCCATCGACCAGGAACAGCTGCATAAAGTGCTTGAAAATCTTCTCATGAATGCATACGATGCTACGGGAAATGATGGACAAATTTCTGTTTCTACAAATTTTCAGAATAACCGGGTGGAAATTTCCGTAAGCGATACCGGTTGTGGAATTTCCAGAGAATTTATGGAGAAAAATCTTTTCCGTCCTTTTCAGACCACAAAAAAGCAGGGGATGGGCATTGGCCTTTATCATTGTAAAACTATTGTAGATGCGCATGGCGGTAAACTGAACGTGGAAAGCGAGGAAGGCAAAGGAACCGTATTCAAAATACTACTGCCTCTTGGTAAAAACCGTGAATGACTGGAAATGACGAGGTATTTTTTTGCAAAAACAAAAACTATTAATCGTTGATGATGATGAAGATCTGCGCACTCAGATGAAATGGGCATTAACGGCGGACTATGATGTTTGTCTGGCTGAAGACCGGGAAAGCGCCATCGCCATTATAAATAAACAGCAACCGGCCGTAGTCACCCTGGATCTGGGATTGCCGCCAAATCCAGCCGGTGTTGAAGAAGGTTTCGCTATCCTGGATCATATCCTTGATGATTATATTCATACAAAAGTAATTATCATCACCGGACGCGGTGAAAAAGAACATGCCCTGCGCGCTGTCGAAAAAGGAGCATACGATTTCTTTTACAAACCAATTGAATTAGACGAACTGAAGATTGTGCTGCGGCGGGCATTCCATGTTTCTCAACTGGAGAAAGAGCAACGTGAGTTGCGGCATCGTTTACGCGGCAACACGTTTGAAGATATGATCGGAACTTCACAAAAAATGCAGGATGTCTTTTCCACTATTCGTAAAGTAGCAACAACCGACGCACCTGTTTTAATAACGGGCGAAAGTGGTACCGGCAAAGAACTGGTTGCCCGTGCCATTCACCGGTTGAGTGTCCGTGAAGGCAAGCCTTTTATTCCTATTAATTGCGGCGCCATTCCTGAAAATCTTATTGAAAGTGAGCTTTTCGGCCATGAGAAAGGAACATTTACCGGCGCGCATGCTCAGCGTAAAGGAAGATTTGAAATGGCTGAAGGCGGGACTCTTTTTCTTGATGAAATTGGCGATCTTCCGTTGACACTTCAGGTAAAACTGCTTCGTTTTCTTCAAGAAAAAACTATAGAACGTGTAGGAGGCAGAGAACAAATAGAAGTGGACACGCGAGTTCTGGCGGCGACCAATCGTGATCTTGAAGAAGCCATAAAAAATTCAACTTTCCGGGAAGATTTATACTATCGTCTAAACGTTGTAAAGATTTCCCTTCCGCCATTGCGGGACAGACAAGCCGATGTCATCCTCCTGGCTAAAACTTTTCTGGATCGATATACCAGCGAAATCAGAAAAAAAATTAAGGGATTCAGCAGCCAGGCTATTGAATCCGTTGCGCGCTACTCCTGGCCTGGAAATGTCCGGGAATTGGAGAACCGGATAAAACGAGCTGTGATTATGTCTGAGGGCAAAAAAATTACACTCGAAGACCTGGAAATGGAGCCTACCACAGGCAAAAAAGAGTGCATGGTACTCAAAGATGCCCGCGAAATATTGGAGAAGGAACTCATTTTAAAAGCCATTGCGCGAAATGAAAATAATCTAACGAAAGCGGCATCTGATCTGGGAGTCAGCCGTCCTACTTTATATGATTTAATAGAAAAATTAGGTATCCCCGTCAAGTAAACTCTTGTTATAACGGAGGCAGCCAAAGGAAATATGACGCGTTTTAAAGCGATCCATATGCAACTTGGAAACGTTCTATGTGACATTACCTTCAAAGATAAGCGTTATACAGATATCTTTACCCGCAGCCCTGGAACTGATCTGATCAACCAGTTATTACCTTTAAGATGTGACGCATTTCCTGGGGGTGAGTGACTGTTTCAGCACTAAATGACAATTTCAATGGCGGTGTCCCAGCGTGATTTTTATTGTGTAAAGCAAGAGCTTCCTTAAGCCGGACTAGAGCATTTTCTCCAATGGACTTATCCGAAAGAGGCAGGAGAGCTGCAAATCTGTCGCCACTAATTCTAGCTACAACATCTTCAGTACGAAATGTTTTCAAAACTTTTGCTGTTTGTCGCAACAAATCGTTTCCCGTGTCAATACCGTAACGATCATTAACAGATTGCAGGTCTTCCAGCTTAATGCTGATAAAAGTAACTGGAAGCTGTCTGCTGTTTTCCAATCTGGATATTTCGTCTTCGAAATAGGCCCGGTTATAAAGACCGGTCAATACATCGTAAAAGCTCAAGTAACGTAGTTTATCTTCCGTTTCTCTCAATTCGCTGAAATCAATAGCCAGACAGATTACTCCAATGATATTCCCCCGCTCATCTCGATAGGGAGTCCGGTCGTTTTGAATCCATCGTCTTCCTCGAACAGATGGGAAAATTTCGATAAACCCCCGGTCCGAATGGCCGGAGTTTATGACTTGATTATTCATTTCAAAAAGATGAGAAAGTTGCTCCACCGGTAGATTTGGGAAAAGATCGGCTAATGTTTTTCCGATGATTTGTTCCATCGAAAACCCAAGGAATTTACAGAATGCTTTGTTTACCTGAATAAATCGATGATTCTTGTCCTGATAAAAAATGCTTGTTGGTATGGAATTCAATACAACCTGCAAGTCACTGCGGTTTCTTTGCAGTTCTTCATCGATTCGCTTGCGTACAGTTATATTCCGGAGCATCCCGTGAACGGCAACCCCCCATTTATATGGAACAAACATAACAAACGTTTCACAATCTATTCTCGTGCCATCTTTATCCAGAGCGGCAAACTCATACTGATCAACCATAAATTCGCCGTGAGAACCATGCCTGTGTTTCTCCCTGATAAAACGACGGCTTTCCGGAGCGATCAATGTCATAGGATCAAATGTCTGGTTGCAAACCTCTTCCGGCAAATAACCAAACACAGCGACAAATTTCTCATTGACGAATTCGTACTTCCGGTCAAAAATAACGTAAATGGCCTCATCCATATGTTGCATTTGCGGGAAGTATTCCCCTATTTTTTTACCAAATTCATACCTTGTTGTCTTTAGACCAAAGTCAAGAGATTCGAGTTCTAAAACTCTTTCCTGCAGAACTTCCAATTCATCGATTAGCTGTTGCTTTGTTTTGTTTATTAATTTCACAATTGGCCTCTTTGTTTGATTTATTTTAATGTTTGATAAGACATTACTTTTAATGGTCGGAATTATAAGAAGAACGGTCATGAATGTCAATGAAATCTTTAGACGGGAATCCGGGTAGAGTAGAGAACTGGC
>JQDQ01000242.1 GCA_000747625.2 Smithella sp. SCADC | reverse complement strand
AGTGATCTCGCAGATTTCTCAGTCACTCCGTTCCTTCGAGATGACATCGTTTTTCTGCAAGTAGGTACTAGTGCATACTTGCAAAAGTTACCGATATGTCATTTCGACCGAAGGGAGAAATCTTATTCAATGATTATAAAGATTTCTCAGTCACTTCGTTCCTTCGAAATGACACGGTTAATATTGAAATTAAGCACTAGGTTTTATATTTTTGAGCCTGGAACGTAGAGCTAATTTATGGCTTTCAGGTGGACACAATTTCTATCAATGAAGGATCGTAGTCTTTCGGCTTCTCATACCCCAGAAGATTCAGGAGAGTTGCCGCCACATTGGACAGACCTTTTTCTTTGAGATCCGTCATGCGATATTCCCCCTGATACAGGGGGTCATAGATGATAAAGGGAACCGGATTCAAGGAATGCGCGGTCTTTACTGATTTTGTGCCCCTTTTGTCTATCGTGAACATCTCATCCGCGTTGCCGTGGTCCGCCGTGATAACGGCAATGCCTCCTGTCTCTTTGATGACAGCCAGCAGCTCTCCCACGCATTTATCCACGGTCTCCACCGCAATAATGGCTGCCTCCATTTTGCCAGTGTGGCCGACCATGTCGCCGTTGGGGAAATTTATCCTGCCGAATCTGTAATTGCCGCTCTTGAGCAGATCTATAACCGTATCCGTTATCTCTTTTGCCTTCATCTGCGGGGCGCGGTCAAACTCAATCCTGTCGGAAGGTATCTCCACATATTTCTCCAGCGATTCATCAATATAACCGGAACGGTTACCGTTCCAGAAGTAAGTAACATGGCCGAACTTCTGGGTCTCGGATACGGCGAAGGTTTTTACCTTTTCCGCGCAGAAGTATTCGCTGATAGTACGATCGATAGCCGGAGGCTGTACCAGAAAATCAGGAGGTACATGGGCATCTCCGTCATACTCCATCATTCCCGCATAAAATATATCCGGAAGACGTCCCCTGTCGAATTCATTGAATTCCTTCTCGGTAAATGCCCTTGATATCTCCATGGCGCGATCCCCCCGGAAGTTGAAAAAGATCACGGCATCCCCGTCCTGGATTTTGCCAATGGGCGAACTAGTGCTTGATTTCAATATTAACCGTGTCATTTCGAAGGAACGAAGTGACTGAGAAATCTTTATAATCATTGAATAAGATTTCTCCCTTCGGTCGAAATGACATATCGGTAACTTTTGCAAGTATGCACTAGAAGTATCGGCTATCACAAACGCGGGAAGATACTGATCAGTCGCTTTCGGGTCTTCCTCGTAAAAGGTTCTTACTGCATCGGAAGCGGATGGGAACTTCCTGCCTTTCCCCAGGACATGGGCATCCCATCCTCTCTTAACGATATTCCAGTCGGAATTGTACCTGTCCATGGTTACCTTCATACGTCCGCCGCCTGAAGCGATGGCGTAATCAAGACCTGATTCCTCCGAGATCTTTTTTAGTTTTTCCTCTGTGGGAATAATATAATCAAGCGCCGTCCTCTCTCCCACATCTCTTCCGTCAAGAAGGGCATGGAGCCTGACCCTCTTTAAATTCAGCTCAGCGCATTTGTCGATCATGATGAATAACTGTTCAATATGTGAATGGACATTCCCGTCCGAAAGCAGTCCGATAAAATGGATCGTTCCACCATTTTGGGAACGCTTTACTATATTGTCCCAGACCCCGGACTGAAAGATCCTTCCTGTTTTGAGCGCCGCATTGACAAGACGGGCGCCCTGATCAAATACCCTGCCAGCCCCCATGGCATTGTGTCCTACCTCGCTGTTGCCCATATCGTCATCCGAAGGCAGTCCGACTGCCATGCCGTGGGCCTTGAGTTGCGTGTATAGATCAGATTTGAATATTTTATCAAGGTTTGGTGTATCGGCCCTGAAGACGGCATTTGTTTCATCCGCTTTGCCTATGCCTATGCCGTCCATGATAATCAACAGCAGGGGGCCTTTTCTCCCGTGAAAAGATTTTAATTTATGGAGATGTAATGACATGGATATGCTCCTTGGTGATTAAATCCGATTGAAATATTTCATAGGTTTCTTTATAGATAAAAGTAGATACTTGGTCAAGAAAAGAGATATAAAGGTAAAATAACTGCCGGTACAGGCAAATTATCGTGGATGCTGTACAATGAGGGATTTGACGTGACAGCGGCGGATATCATTATCGAAGGTGAAACCATTACAAGTGAAAAATTTAAGTATAACCAATTATTACTGCTGCCTATATCTTTAATTATCTTTCTTGTAACTAAAATCAAAGGGGAGAGAGGGAAACGCAAATATTGGCTGGATGAATCGAATTCGTGGAAAATTCTCATGGGAGGAAATAGTCTTATTATCAGTTCCAGAAAAATCAGATAATAAAAAATCCATTTCCTTCACCACCATGGCTTTGTTTGCTAAAGAGAAACTGCTGCTCCGACACAACTTGCATATGCATAGGCATGCGGAATAGGTCTCCCTAGTGCATACTTGCAAAAGTTACCGATATGTCATTTCGACCGAAGGGAGAAATCTTATTCAATGATTATAAAGATTTCTCAGTCACTTCGTTCCTTCGAAATGACACGGTTAATATTGAAATCAAGCACGAGTGTAGTGCGTCGTAAATCCCTTGGCACTGGTTCAGAGAGAAATACCGCAGAACAAGGGGTTGCAACCCCTTGTTCTATGCGGATTTACGGTAATTATGATCATACAAAACAAACACTATATGTAAAGAAGTGTTAGACTCAGTACACTAGTGCTTACTCTTGCAAAAGGTAGATCCGAATGGCATGGGCGAAAAAGTGTTGTCCATATACAACGAAAGGGTTGCAGGAGTAAGTTAGACTCAGTACACTAGTGCTTACTTGCAAAAGTCACTGAGATGTCATTTCGACCGAAGGGAGAAATCTTATTCAATGATTATAAAGATTTCTCAGTCACTTCGTTCCTTCGAAATGACACGGTTAATATTGAAATCAAGCACTAGTTAAGTTTTAAACGGAATAGGTAATTGGTTGTAAAAAAAATTCGCTTGATCCGTCAGGTGTTCCCTGATGTCTGATTTTTAGATTATTTCTATTGAAAGGAGTTATTCATCTGGCAGTGCAGACGGGCGTGCGGTACTCTATTAATGTTGTCGAAGGTATAATCAGAATAACGGATAAACCGGCTACTCCTGACCTCGCTTACAACTCCAAACAGCCCGATCCTTCGCGCAGCAGCGCGCCATATCGAATTTACAATATTGGAAATCATCAACCGGTGGAAGGGCATGTAAACGTATTTGCCTATACAACTGAATCTAAAAACTCCTGTGTCAATTCCGAAAGATTATATGTAAAAGGGGCAGATTTGTCCGCCCCTTTTTTGTAGAATAAAACTTTTTAAACGCTTTCCAGTATCATGGACATGCCCTGTCCGCCACCGATGCACAGAGAGGCAAGACCGCGCTTCAAATTTTTCTTTTTCATCTGCATGGCCAGCGTGTAGGTGATGCGGGCTCCTGAACAGCCGATGGGATGACCGAGGGAAACCGCACCGCCGTTGAGGTTGCATTTTTCCACATCAACTTCCAGTTCTTTCATGCAAGCCAACGCCTGTGACGCGAAAGCTTCATTGAGTTCAAAAAGATCAATGTCCTTTACGGTCAGCTTCAGCTTTTTGAAGAGTTTGCGCGTTGCGGGAATCGGTCCCAGTCCCATATAAGCCGGATCAACTCCGCCGCTGGCAAATCCGCTGATTCTGGCCAGTGGTTGCAGTTTCAGTTCTTTGGCCTTTTCGGCGCTCATGACCACCACTGCTGCCGCGCCGTCATTGATGCCGGAAGCGTTGCCTGCCGTTACCGTGCCGTCTTTCTTGAAAACGGTTGCCAGTTTGCTCATTTTTTCCATGGATGTATCCATGGGACGTTCATCAACTTTAAATATTTTGGGATCGCCTTTTCTCTGAGGAATAACAACCGGCACGATTTCGTCGGCTACTGCGCCGGAAGCGTTGGCTGCCCGCGCTCTCTGGTGGCTTCTTAAAGAAAATTCGTCCTGCTGCTGGCGGGAAATTTTGTAGAGGGCCGCAATGTTTTCCGCGGTAATGCCCATGTGATAACCATTGAAAATTTCATAAAGGCCGTCATAAACCATCAAATCTGTAATCTGAGAAAAGGGCATGCTCATGCGGTATCCCCAGCGTGCCTGGGGAACGGCAAAGGGAGCGTTGCTCATCACTTCCATTCCGCCGGCGACGATAATATCGGCGTTACCGGATTGGATGGCCTGAGTCGCCAGCGCGATGGCTTTCATTCCTGAAGCGCAAACTTTGTTTACTGTATAGGCATTGGTTTCTTCAGGCATTCCGGCATAAATACAGGCCTGGCGGGCTGAGTTTTGTCCCAGTCCTCCCTGCAAAACATTACCCATGATTACTTCATCAACGTAAACAGGCTTCAGGGATTTATCATAGTCATAATATTTTTTGTTTATTTCCGTCATTTCAAAACTGCCCAAAGCGTCAGCGCGGCAGTTTCTGGAAAAATCATCAATTGCCGGTCTCAATCCCGCGCGTTTAAGCGCTTCTTTGATAACCAATGCCCCGATATCAACTGTTTTTACATCTTTTAAAGAACCGCCGAATTCGCCTACCGCCGTTCGGGCTCCGCTTACAATTACTACTTCTTTCATTTTAAACTCCTTTCCAATATTGACTATAAAATAGTTTTCTTTTAGTTTTTCATATTTTTTCAGCCAGTTAATATCATTGCTCAGTGGTTTTTGATTTTCTTTGTTTAACAGGTAATTGCCCATAATAAGATAGTCCATATTTGTTTCTCATAAAACACAGATAAGCATCCTGCGGTGTGCAGACAATCGGCTCTCCTCGAACGTTGAAAGACGTGTTAATTACTACCGGACATTTATGTTTTTCTGCAAATTTGTTGATCATGTCATAGTAAACAGGATGGCTTTCTTTGGTAACCGTTTGTACTCTGGCTGAGTAATCCACGTGTGTTACTGCCGGGATGCTGGAACGCATTACATGCAACTTATCCAATCCGAAATATTCCTGTTCTTCCTTAGTCATTGCTCTGCGAATATTCTTTTTAACCGGAGCTACTATTAACATATAGGGACTTTCGCTGTCAATGTCGAAGAAGTCCGTGGTTTTTTCACGAAGTACGCTGGGAGCAAAAGGACGGAAGCTTTCCCGAAATTTTATTTTGAGGTTCATGATTTCCTGCATTTTGGAGGATCGGGCATCACCGATAATGGAACGGGCGCCCAGAGCACGGGGTCCGAATTCCATTCTTCCCTGAAACCAGCCGATGGTTTTTTCTTGAGCTATCAGATCGGCAATTCTGGCGGGCATTTCCCCGGAAGGTAACTTATCGAAGGGAATATTGTTGGCATTTAAATATTGAAGAATCTGATCATCGTTGTATTCAGGGCCGAGCAGGGACGCTTTCATAAAGTCTTTTTTTTGGTCATGGTAAGACCGGCGCAATAGTCAAAGTATTTCATGTTTAATTTGAACGAGCCGTCCTCTTTTAAATCCATCAGTTCGGAAAGTATCAAATCTTTGTATTTCGGCACCCCATAAGGAGCCAGTCCCATAACCTTATATTCACCGGAATTGACTTTAAAGCCCGTGTAATAAGTAAATGCAGAATATAACAGCCCCAGTGAATGAGGAAAATGAATTTCAGACAGAATTTGGATCTGATTATTATTCCCGATTCCATAACTCGGTGTTGTCCATTCGCCGACACCATCTATTGTCAAAAACGCTGCTTCCGAGAAAGGCGAGGCAAAAAATGCAGAAGCGGCGTGAGATTCATGGTGTTCCGGAAAAATTATTTTGCCTTCATAGTTTAACTGTTTCTTGATGAATTCTTTCATCCATAATTTCTGCTTTATCCAGAGTGGCATGGCCATAACAAAAGACCGGATTCCCGATGGAGCAAAAGCCAGATAAGTTTCCAGTATACGTTCGAACTTGATGAACGGTTTATCATAAAAAGCAACGTAATCCAGTGATTCACCATTTATTTCCCCTTCTTCCAGACAAAACTTTATTGCATTGTCGGGAAAAGAAAAATCATGTTTTTTCCGGGTGAAACGTTCCTCCTGCGCCGCAGCGATAATTTCGCCGTCACGCACCAGGCAGGCCGCGCTGTCATGATAAAATGCCGATATACCTAAAATATTCATATTTCACTAATTTTGCTTATGGTTTAGGAATTTTGTTAACACATTAAAGTGATTATTAAAATATAATCCTGTTTTTTTTGCTTGCCCGCGTTATTTTTTTGCCCTATAATTCCGCCGCACTTGTGATTTTACTTATATCATTTTTTATACTTTTGCGGAGAAAAGTAAATGGCTGCTGTTATCGATGGCAATAAAATTGCACAGAATATTCGCAACGAAGTGCGCCAAAGCGCGCTCGAATTCAAAGAAAAAACAGGAATCGTTCCCGGTCTTGCTGTTGTGCTTGTCGGCGAAGACCCTGCCTCGCAGGTCTATGTAGGAAAAAAAGCTAAGGCATGCGCCGAAGTTGGTTTTCTTTCCCGCGAGTATAAGCTGCCCGCGGAAACGAGCGAAGCGAAACTGTTGAGCTTGATCAATGACCTCAACAAGGATCATCTCATTCACGGAATCTTAGTTCAGCTTCCGCTTCCGGAACAGATATCCACGGAAAAAATCATTGCCGCCATTGATCCGCACAAAGATGTAGACGGCTTTCATCCTTACAATGTCGGCGGACTTGTGACAGGCTCGCCTTTGTTTATTCCCTGCACACCCCGGGGCATCATGGAATTAATTGCCCGCACCGGTATCGACCTGAAAGGTAAAGAAGCCGTTGTGGTCGGGCGCAGCAATATTGTGGGAAAGCCAATAGCCCTGTTACTTTTGGCACAACATGCCACTGTTACTATTTGTCATTCACGGACAAAAGATTTACCTTCTGTTACCCGTCGGGCTGATGTTTTGATTGCCGCTATCGGCAAACCTCAAATGATTAAGGCGAACATGGTGAAAGAAGGAGCCGTCGTGATTGACGTGGGCGTCAATCGCCTGGAAAACGGCAAACTGGCGGGCGATGTCGATTTTAACGAGGTTGCACCCAAGGCATCTTATATAACTCCCGTACCCGGTGGTGTCGGTCCGATGACGATTGCCATGCTGATGAAAAACACGTTGGATGCCGCACGGAATAAGGTGAGTAAAAGTAAATTGCGAAATAATTTTTGACTAATCAAGCTCTAAAAGCAAGGTTTTTTTCCATAAACCATAAGCCTAAATATTAATTTTTTTTGCTATAACCGCGATGCTGTGTCCCGAATAAAATTTAGCGATAATGCGTGCAATAAATGAAGGTAAAAAAGCGTCTTGAAGTTTTTGTTTTACGTATTCAGATAGATATTTTTTCTTGCTGATAACGGCAAATCCATGCTTGTGCAATAAACAAGTAAGCGAATCTTCTGTAAAGTGATAAAAGTGATATGGTAAATCCCAGTTCGACCAGTTTTGCCAATTCATTTTTGCGTCATGCCCTTCGTAATTTGGAACATCCACAACTAAAATACCATCGTCTTTGAGCCATTTGCGGGCATTTTGAATGTATATATTCGGATCAGCGGTATGTTCTAATGAATGCCATAGTGTGATTATATCAAAAGTCCTTTCTAAAAGCGTGACGTTGCGAACTTCTCCCACATGAACTGTTATTTTCAAATTAGACCTTATGTAGTTGGCTACATCTGATGAAATATCAATTCCTTCAACCTTGTATCCCTGTTCGCGGCACGCCAGCAAAAAATATCCGCGTCCACATCCGATATCCAAAACATTTCCTTTATTTTTAAATTTCTGAAAAAAACGTAACCGATGTTTTTCCTGCAAGAGTCTTTCTTTCATTTCCAGAGAACCGGGTATCAGTTCGTTGTTGTAATGGGTTTTAAAATATTCCTGCTGATAAAGCTTTGCTACTTCCTCATTATCCGGTTGCGGATCAAGAAAGCCCAAGTTACATTCCACTCGTTTCTAGAATAAAGAACGGTGCGATTAGCACTACCGCAGAGAATACATTTTTTTACATTTTTCATGGTTTAAACATATCCATCTCTTTTTTGCCACATTATGCGAAAATTTTTTAACTTTAGAGGTAATTGTATAAAGTTACTTGTCATGCTTTAGTCATTCTATAAACAAGTTGATAGCAGTCGATTTTATTTTTAAGTTTGGTTTTATTCATGACAAAAGGCGAAATTAAATTCAAAGTAAATAATCGATACAGGGCTTTCATCTTCTGAGCTTTTTTTATACGATAAACCGTTTCCTGTGAGTAATGTTTTTTATAAAACAGATATTCTGCTTTTAATTTTTTTTCAAATAGTGCGACCGGTGTTGTATTAATTTCGCTCTGTCCCCCCCAATGGAGAACTTCTGCATCTTTAATATAGCCGATCTCATGGCCCAGCCGACGGATTCGCAGGCAGAGATCCTGATCCTCTCCGTAGAGGAAAAAATCCTCGTCGAAGCCGCACAGGCTGTTGATTATATCCGCCCGGGCGATCATCGCTGCCCCGAGGACACAGGCAATCGGACCCTTCAGATCCGCCAGTTCGTCCCGGGTAGACTTTTCTCCCGGATAACGGTAAGAGACGGACGGTTGATGACTGCCATCGGGATTCACCATGTTTAATCCTGCCATCCCTACATGCTGATTTGCTTCCATAAAAAGGAAAGATTTTTGTAGCGTATCTTCAGTGACTGTCGTATCGGGATTAAGGAATATCAGGTATTTGCCCCGGCAGGATGGCAGTGCCTGATTATTGGCCGCGCCGAAGCCTCTATTTTCGTTATTGGCAACAAGATTGACGTCAGGAAAACGTGCGGAGATTGTTTTCACAGTTTCATCTGTGGACGCATTGTCGATAACAAATATTTCTTTTTCGATTCCTGATGGATTTTGCAGGGAATCCAAACAGTTATTAATTAATTTGTTTGTATTGTAAGAAACAATAATGATGGATATGTCCATGAATCAACGCATCTCAGTTGTTTTTTCGTCATTTTTCCAGTGTGGCTATCAGGATCAGATTGTTACCCCCCCATAAGTACCTCGTAGCTATTTGCTTCCCTCAAACAGTATTTGCGAGCGCCCTTCTCTCCCCGTATTCGGGTGAACAGAAGAATTAGCCAATACAGGGGCAAAAGAAAAAGCTGGCCGGTTTTCACCTTCTCGCTTGTGATTCGGTTGATCCGGAAACCGGCATGCTCCATGGCCATGCGGAGCAGGGCGTAGGGTTGACGATTGATATGGCCATTGTACTTCTGAACTCCGTAACGTCGCCGCTCTGAAAACATGTATTTTCGTTATCCCAGGTTAGGGCTTCCGATGCATTCCGCAAAGGTTGGTGACGTTCCTCCACGGGTTCTAGAACTCCGTAGAAGATCATCCGCAGGCGGGACTCCAGGTTGGAATAATTGGGATAGCTCACGATCATTCTGCCTCCAGGCTTCAGAACACGTGCAAACTCCCGAAAGGTATGATAAAGATTTTCAGCATGTTCCGGCCCGTCAATGCAGAAGGCATAGTCAAATTGATTGTCCTCTAGGGGAAATATCCCGTCAAGATCGGTCGTCACTGTTGGAATCTCTGGATTCCGGAAAAACTCAGTCTCGATATCACCCGCGGTTACCTGAAATCCCTTCCGATGGAGCCACCACGATAGCCGTCCGGACCCGGCGGGCAGATCCAGTGCCAGACCCGGCGGGCATGTTGTCACAAGAT
>JQDQ01000241.1 GCA_000747625.2 Smithella sp. SCADC | reverse complement strand
AGTCACTAACGTAGAACCTTTTTTCCTGGCTTTAGCTTCACTCTCCTTCAACCGAATCGCAAGATCCATTCCTTGCAGGTGCTCTTTTTTAAATTTGTAATAATCGCTGACGTTAATTTTATAGATATCGTAGATAAATCGAGCGGCGTTAGGGTTCACATTAATATAAAAATGAAAAATATTAAGAAGAACTTGTGGATTTGTAACCTTCCTGAAGCGTACAGGACTAAGATCAACAGAGCCCATTTCCGGCGAGATGGTGGGAAGTAATGATTTATGCATCAGGATAGCAGCGTTCTGGCCAAAGTACAAAAGTCTCCACTCTCCTCCCGCTTGCAGGAAATCATAGATCAAAATGAGTTGCCGATAATGGAGTATCGCAATCTTGAACGGATACTTTTCTCTGAAACGCTGAATATCTTTGCCGGTTACACGGACGTTGGTAAAGGCCATGTAGTCGGGGAACGTCTGTTTCCTGAATGGGCTGCAACGGGGATCTATAAAAACCTTGTAGTCAGGATAGAGATCCCACATCAGGTAACCGCCGATAACATAATCATTAAAGATCGGTCCTTCCGGATGATATTTTTTCAGGAAAGCCACTTCCTTTACAGGGACAAAGCTATCAATGCCCATGCCGAACCATTTGCTTCCAGCACCGTATCTGACAGTTAAATAAGAGGTGCTTGCAAAAAAGAAAAAGAAAACAAGCAACGATAGGATGGTTGCCTTGCCGAGAACGTTTTTTAATTTTAACCGATGAAGCAGGTAAAAGAATGAGAAAAAAAAGGCGAGAGGAAAGAAGTAAGATGCCCGGCTTGTTTCCATGCCTTTCCAGTATAAGGCGACATTGACGAAAAGCAATGCAAAATCGCAGGATCTCTTTTTGATTAATTCATAGAGGAAAAGGCAGCCCCAAAAAAACATCATTATGGTCATGATCCAGGCAGTTTGTCCCAATCTGAAAGAGGAAACATTGATATCCTTCAAGTATGCCCATAGACTCAAATAGGCCAGGATATATTTGTTGATTAGGCTCATATAAGCATCGGAAGTCAGTCCATTATATGTGCTCAACAGATAATCAATGCCATAAGGATTCAGCACAGTGGCGGCAAAAGAAAGAACACACACGATTCCCAGATGGGTCAAATCTTTGGTGGTAAATGATTCTTTGGAAAAGAAAATTCTGTTTAAAAGTTCACCTGTAAAGACTAGAACTAGAAAGATGAGTCCAAAGATGAAGGCGCCGTGTAAATTGACCCAGAGGGCAAAAAGAAAGGGATAAATATAAAAAGTAAGTGTTTGGCGGGTCAACTTGACATAAAAAAAGATAAATACCGTCCAGCAAAACAAAAGGGCTGAAAATAATTCGGGCTTGTACATGCTGCAGGCGAGGGAACAGACCATACCAATCGCGGCAATGATGGTAACGCTTGTTATATCGAGTCTCTGACCAATCAGGCGGAGAAAAAGATAAAATGAAACAAAAACGCCAATGAATATGAGCCACTGAATGATCCATAAGCCAAACCCTCCCATGAGGCTGTAACCCAGATAAAAAACGATACTTCCCAGGCAAGTGTTATAAATCCAGGTCGGGTCTGTCGGTGTCCAGGAAAAGATCGAATGATCCGCGATAAGGGTATGGTGAGTAATATAATATTTACCAAGCGCCATTTGCCACCATAGGTCGGTATCTAATTGTTCCACGGGATTTCTCAGCAGAATTAAGACAGGCAGGAGTATTATTATTATCCATTTCAGATAACGGAAAGAAGCTAGTTTTTCAGAAAAGGCGGAGAAAGTAGGTAACATTGATGGACGATTATTCTGAGTATTAATTTGGTCAGTGACTGATTGAATGGTTATGTCTGCGTCTTCTTTACTTTCGCTCATTAGCATCATCCCTTTTTTATTAATGAATAAATATCAAAGTGCTGCCGGATTTGTCATTATTAATCTGGCGATTAAATATACACTATCATATCAGATTGGTTCCACTCAGGAATGTTCATAAAACTCCTTGATAGACTTCGTTACAGAATGTACGTCGTTGTTCGTCATTTCATAGTAAAGTGGCAGGCGCAATAGGCAGTCGCTTACTCTCTTGGTAACATCTAAAGTTCCATACGCCCGGCCATACAACTTTCCCGCAGGGGAACTGTGGAGGGGTACGTAATGAAACACAGCCATAATACCGCGTTCCTTTAAGAACTCAGTAAGTTTTGTTCTTTCTTCCAAAGATCGGGTTATGATATAGAACATGTGACCATTGCTGCAACAATCATCAAGAATGAACGGAAGTTGGAGGCAGCCTTTATCAGCCAGTGGCTGCAAGCCTTTCATATAAAGATCATAAATCAAATTCCGTTTGGCTATAATCTGATCGGCGTTTTCCATCTGGGCATAGAGAAATGCGGCGATAATATCACTGGGAAGATATGAAGATCCGATATCAACCCATGTGTATTTGTCTACTTGTCCGCGGAAAAATTGACTACGATTGGTCCCTTTTTCGCGTATAATTTCGGCTCGCTCAATAAATTTGTCGTCATTAATAAGCAGCGCTCCACCCTCTCCCGAAATGATGTTTTTCGTTTCATGAAATGAACAAGCACCGAAATGTCCAATTGTTCCCAGTTGATTTCCTTTGTATGTGGACATGATTCCTTGCGCGGCATCTTCAATCACAAAAAGATTATGTCTCATTGCTATATCCATGATAGCATCCATTTCACAGGAGACACCGGCGTAATGAACCGGCAGGATGGCTTTAGTGTGAGGCGTGATGGCTTTTTCAATTAGATTTTCATTGATGTTAAGAGTGTCGGGGCGAATATCTATAAACACCGGCACTCCTCCCCGTAACGCAAAAGCGTTGGCCGTTGAAACAAATGTATATGAAGGCATGATAATTTCATCACCGGGCTGTATATTCGCCAAAATTGCCGCCATTTCCAAAGCCGCCGTGCAGGAATGTGTCAGTAACACTTTACGGCATCCCAGGTGTTCCTCCAGCCATGCCTGGCATTTTTTCGTGAAGGGACCATCACCGGCGGTATGGTGATTTTCAATAACTGCCTGGGCAATGTAGAAGAGTTCTTTGCCGGCAATAAATGGCTTATTGAAGGGAATCTTTATTTTATTCTTCATATATCCTACCTTTTCTTTGCTATACATAATAGCGAACCACCGGCGGGAAAAGGAACTCCCGCTTTAATCATTCGCGTCTCAACCATACATATTAAGCTAAATAAATAATTCAAAACAGGATTGATCTTTATCTCTTCCTTGGTAGTTTCTTCTATTGTTTCCTTTGAGTAAAACAGGTAACGCCCCCTCCGTAAGACAATAATCGGTAACAAAAAGCTCATGAATGATGTGATCTTAACAACTTCAAATCCACTCTTTGTTATTTTTTCGCCAAACATAGCGCGGGTATATCTTCTTTTATGAAATCCGTAATCATCTACCGCACTCCATAACCACTTATGCTGGGGTACGGTGGCGATTATTCCCCCTCCATGCCGCACAGCCTTATACATCTGGCTTAGCACCTGCTCATCTTCTTCTACATGCTCGATCATATCGAAGGCACCAACTACATCGAATTCATTATTGAAGGGGATGTGGCGCGCATCCATTTGTATAAAATTTGCCTGCGGCACTCTTGAGGCTGCAAAGTTAAGACCGCTTGTAAATATATCGGCTCCGGTATACTTCTTTTCGGGAAAGGCTGAAGACAATCCGCTAAGAACATAACCCGTTCCACAGCCTATCTCCAACAACGATTCCGTGTTGGGAAAATATTTATTCATTGCCCAGATTATTAATTTGTTTCGTTCCGGAAACCAAAAACAGTTGCTTTCCTGTTGAAATAACCTTGCGTGAGCGGTAGCGTCAAAATTATCGTTATTCGTGGCAAGTCCAGGAGCAAATGCTAAGAATCCATCAATCATTTTCGCGGTAAAGCCACAACATCCGCATGATGAATCATTAAGCAATTCACTGTTACAACCGGGGCATACCTTCATCAATAAACCTCATTATTAACAAAATTTCATCTGAAAATGCGCTCGTAACTTATTGATTTATGGTGGTCCTTCTTCTTGGACAACATTTTCATCCCCCTTTGTGACGGAACTCCGTCATGTGAGTTTCATATTCTATACATTTTATCAATCAACGTTAGCAGGCATTTGTTTCCCGGCACGGATCAACTTCCAAAATGGGAGAAGGTGAATAAATCCTAAGATTAAAGCCATAACACCATAAAGCCTAATTATCAAAGCACCCGTCTGAGCAAGAGGAATATCCTGCTGGAAATAAACAAGAAAAGAGGAAATACTGACCTCACTTATGCCAAGAGCGCCGGGGATCAAACTCAAAATGCTGATCAAGGTGGTAATGGTAGTCAGTGCGACCATTTCCGGAAAATTAATTAAAATGGCAATACTGCGCAAACTAGCGTACCAACCGAGAATAATAATAAGCCAACTCACGATTGTCAGGGAAACCACTATTGTCAGAACCCTACCGTTTTTCACGCATTGATTAAATGGTTGAAAAAAACGTCCCACGGCGTTGCCCGGTGATGTACGCCGGATTATCAGAAAAAAAACAGTAATACAAATCAAAATCAGCGCTACTGCGGCAAACATTGTCCACCTGTCCAGATATTTTACAACACCGAATAACAAACAGATTAATGCCATCAGCAAAACGATAATTAAATCGAGAATCCTCTCCGTCATAAATATACCGTAACCGGGAATTCTGTCCAAGGCGCCAATCTTTTTCAACAATTCGACCTTTACGGCCTCACCGGACTGAAAAGGTGTAACAATGGCAAAGGCCATTGATATAACTCCTACCAGATACAGACGGTAAAAATCGACATGAATGCCAGCAGCCTTCAAAAGAACAGACCAGCGCATGGTTCGAATCAACCAATAAAATATTATCGTTCCTGCGCTCGCTCCCAAAAACAATTTTAAATCCACCTGTTTCAGAAGTTGAAAAACAGCACTCCACTGAAAATTGTTGATGACATAATATGCACAAAGGAAAAAGATGACTGCACTTACGGTCATGCTTAAAAGTTTTTTATACTTGATCTTCTGCGAAAGATGTTTCATAAGACGAGAACTTCTCACAATCAAACCTTTTTTCCAACTTTCCTTGACTTGCTTATTTATTTCGCAATTATGTTGCAACACCTAGTCAATGTTCTGATTAAATCAAAACCATCCCAGATAACAGAAAAATCTGTTGTTCTTCCAATGGGGACGATTCGGTCAATTCCAGGCAGGTTGTTGTTTTTAACAAAATTTGATAGTTCCATTTTATTGAAACCATAATAAGCCAAAGTTTGATATTTACGATTGATTATGGTAGCTACTTCCAATAACGAGTTCGCATGATATTCCGAAAAATATCCACTCGAACAGCGAAAGTCTTCTATTTGAGGAGATAATATATCAATATCAACAAGCCACAAAAGATTGTCGTTAGAGGTGGTTTTATGAACACCGTCAGAGTTTACAGCTTGATTATAAAGAGCCGTAAGTTTATCAACTACGATAATTGGTTGTATAGGGCCATATTTTTGTTTTACAATATTATGTAATTTATTCCAAAAAACTTTTTTTGCCTTATAAACAATTTCTTTTGTACCCAGCCAGACTACTAAATGTGGCGAGGTACATGCGTTTTGATCAAATAAATACGTGTCATTGTAAAATCCTAAAGCTACGGCTTCATGATTTTGTTCCTTAATGTATTGATCAGCATTTATTATGCATAGCGAATAACGATCGGCGAATGTTACATCAAAAGATCGGGCGGGAATGCTGCTTTTTCTGATTTGTGCAATCGTTTCATCACCTCCCCAAATAACACGGACATCACAAAATGAAGAAAATAATGAGGTTGCCGAACTGTTTCTGTCATATTTCACTATGACTATTCGGTTGGCACAATTTTGGTAAACAGTATTGCTGGCAATCCTAGTAATGGCATTGCAGATTATAGTGACCTGTTCAAAATCTTTTGACGGAACTCTGACTATATTTACATTGCCCGACAGGATGCCACACAACAGCGAGTATGCGAAATTGACCGGCACGTTTGATGGCGTAACATGAAATACAATGCCGCGTCCCAACCGAATGGTTTCTTCACTAACATATCGTTTTTTTATTTGCAGAATATTAGCTTTGCGGCAAAAGAAAGCAAAGGTTGCCACATCGGGATAATTCCGAATTTTGGGATCTTTGCTGAGTTCTTGAGACAGAGCATTTAAAAATTCAACGACATCATTGGAAAATGGTTGGGTTGCCGGTATTTTTTCTAGTTCCTCAATACATATTGTGTTGGGAAATAATAATATTATGTCATCAAAACTTTTCCGCATATGTATCGCCACAGCCTCTTATTTCTGCATTCTTAAGTCGTCCTGCAATTTTAAAGTATTTACCCAATCGTCCGCAGGCGCAGTTGTCTTCACCCAGCAGAACGCCTGCGTCTTCGGTTAGAAGCGAATGTCCCGGATAGCTCTTAGGCAATACCGAAAGCACTTGAATAATGCCTTTTTCGCCTGCATCGGCTATCGAAAAATCATGAGCTCGACGAATAATAACGTCCGAAAAAGCAGGAGCATGCAGGTGTCCATATTCACATTCCATGTAAATAGTTCCAGTTTGTTCCACCATACCATAGTAATCGTGAACCTGATTCAATCTGCAAACATCGTTTAATTTCTTTCTGAAAACATCAGGGGTTACAGCTTCGGATATCAATTTCTTCCAACCTCCGCCATGAATCAAAACGGCATTCGATAAATCAAGCTTTATACTACTCCGGGCCAATTCTTTATAGAAATGCTGGTAAATCATGAACGTAAAACCGAACATGAAAATTCTTTTTTCTTTGTATTGTTCGGTAAAACCCTGAAGTTGTTCAATGTTCAATTGCATTTGCTCATTCAAAGCATACATTCGTTTTGAACCGAATATCGAAAATCCTAATATTCCCGCGCCACGAGCCGAAAACAGATTCCGGTCTTTGATAATGCTCTCGCTATCAATAATCATCATCGGCAATCGTTGTGTACCTATAAATGACGATACAATTTGGGTGAGCGTTTTAGTTTGTGCTGCCGAAGTATCCCGGTCAAGAAAAATACGGGAAACAGCCTGTCCCGAAGTTCCTGATGAGATCATTGTTTTTATAATCTCGTTTTGCGGAACGCTGTATAAATCAAACATCTTGAATAAACGAACTGGAAGAAAAGGTAAATCAGCATAATGATATTCTTTTTGCGTATCAAAGCCAACGCTATCCATCATTTTCCTGAAAGGAGTGCAATGCTTGTAATGATGACGCGACAAGTTCGTCAGGTAAGGACTTAAAATCTGTTCTTTATCGACTTTATTCAAAGAATATGGTGGTATGTCCAGAATTTCTGATATCTCCATTTTTAAATATCCAGTTTTGAATAAATTATTTTTCCTGATGAATTTCTAGGTATGGAATCGATTTGTTTTACCACAAACGCGCTTTGATTTATTCCCGTTTTCATAGAGATGAATTTTCTTGCTTCATCCGCAAGGCCCGATTCGGTGATGTAAACAAGCATTCTGTCATCCGATCCCGTACAAGCACATTCGAAAACTAAAGCCTTAAGCAATCGTTCTGTGTCATCAAGATTTACTCTATTGCCAAACAGTTTGATGAAACGTTTTTTCCGTCCTACAATATAGTAATAGTTGTCGCTGTCTTTTTTTGCCAAATCACCGGTCAGCAAAACACCGGCATTTTCATCTCCTTTACACAGATCGTCTCCACACTCGGCATACCCCAGTGAAACATTTCTGCCTCGATAAACTAACTCGCCGACCGTGTCACATTCGGTTATGGGTGCACCGTTTTCATCTATCAGGCTAAACTCTCCACCAGGGATTGCTGTGCCAATACTGCCCAATTTTAACAGAGCTTGTTCGCAAGGCAAATAACTCATTCGTGCGGTAGCTTCTGTTTGACCATACATGACAAAAAAACGTTTATTGGCGGATTGACAATATTCCGTAAACTCCCTGTTAAGATCAATATCGAGCTTACCGCCGGCTTGTGTCATGGTCGTCAAGAACGGCAAATCCATTCTGAGAAAACGGAGCTTTTTTAAAATTTCGTACGTATAAGGAACACCTGACAGGGACGTTGCTTTTTCTGTTTTAAGTAAATTCCAAAACTCCTTTTGCATGATAGACCCAGAAGTTAGGAGTAATGTCGCACCCTGTAGTAAATGACTGTTAATAATCGACAAACCAAATGAGTAATTCATTGGCAAGGAGGTAATTGGACGCTCATCAGCAGTTATAGACAAATACTGTGCAATTGATTGCGCATTTGACAGTATGTTGTCATAACTCAAGCGCACTACCTTACGGCTTCCCGTACTGCCCGATGTCGTGAGTAGTAGAGCCAGGTCGTCGAATATTTGAAAACCCGTATTGAAATGTAGTTTGATCAAACTATATTGTTTTGAAGCAAATACAATTTCTTCATCGGGAAATTCCCATGTCCTACTTGTTTGGATCCAAAGATATTCCGGTTTATATAGGTTTATTAAGTCTCGTAACAGGGTAATATCCATTGACGCATCAAGCAGTAATGGCACCACTTTATTTGTTAAAAAAGAAACATATCCGCCAAGAGAGTCGATGGAGTTTTGACACATACAAAAAATTAAACACCGGTGATTAATTTTATTGTACAAGGTCGAGGCAAAAGAAACTAAATCGTTATAACTAACGCGTTCGCCTTCGTAAGTTATTGCGGCTATAGAATCTTTGGGAGAAAGGAAATTGTTGATCAACATAATGTGCCGGGTTCTCTATTATTTAGAGTGACATACTTCTTTTCAATATCTTGGGCAATTTGCTCAGGCAACAATCTATTTTGCTCCAGCAAATAATTATAATCACCAGCATGACGGAATTGATCGGCAATACCAAGTCGTAACAGGGGTGTATGATTAGGCTGAGAACTAAGAAACTCTGCTATTGTGCCACCTAGACCGCCTATTGTACTGTGTTCTTCTATGGAAACCAGCAATTTCGAGCATTCATTTGCATAATCGATGCTGTCTGTATCAATAGGTTTAATTGTATGTATGTTTACAACACGTGCTTGCATTCCTTTTTCTTTAAGGATTTTTGCTGCTTCCAACGAATTATGAACCATTGTTCCAGTGGCAAAAATAGTAATATCACCTTCGGTGGTAATAGTTATTGCTTTGCCTATTTCAAAGTTATAATCTTCTTTATATACGATCGGATTATTCAATCCACCAGTCAAACGAATGTAAATCGGTCCATTGAATTCCGCTGCTGCCAATGCTACTTTGACAGCCTCGGTGGCATCGGCTGGAGACAAAATGGTTATGTTAGGGATTGCTCTGACAATAGCTAAGTCTTCTATGGCATAATGAGTATTACCCGAAAATGTCATTACCAACCCGGCACCTGTGCCAACAATTTTTACATTACTTTTCATGTAACCCAGGTAGTGGCGCAATTGTTCACAACTGCGCATACATATAAATGATGCATAAGTAGTTGCAAATACTATCTTCCCTTCTTGGGCTAATCCACTACTTATGCCAAGCATGTTTTGCTCAGCTATACCAATGTTCAAGAATTTGTCGGGGTGTTTGTTTATAAATCTTTCTAATCCCGAAAGATAAGCCAGATCGGCAGTTAGAATCATAACATTATGAAACTGTTCAACAACTTCAAAAACTGCAATACCGAAAAAGGAACCTCGTTGCCCAAGTTTTGACCATATTCTAAAGTTTGTTGAATTGAATGTAAGCAAAATACTCCCTATTGTTTTTAATTTACTGTTCTGAAATTGCAAGATTGAACTGCTCGCTGGAAAGAACAGCGTGATGCCATTCTTTCTTATTTTCCATAAATGATACGCCTTTGCCTTTCACCGTATGAGCTACTATTGCATGGGGTTTACCAGAAATTCTATTTTGGAATGCTTCAATTAGTTGGCAAATGTTATGACCATCCACTTCTATTGTGTAAAACCCAAAAGCGTTTAATTTAGCTTTTAGATTTCCCATATTCATGATTTTTGTAACATCTCCGTCGTACTGAAGTTTGTTATGATCGATAATCACTGTCAAATTATCAAGATTAAAATGCGCAGCCGACATAAATGCTTCCCATATAATACCTTCATTACATTCACCATCGCCTATGATGGCATATACCCGGTATGAACGATTGTTTAATTTGCCGGCTAAAGCAACGCCAATAGCATAACTTAACCCTAAACCTAAACTCCCGCCAGAAAACTCGATACCTCTTTTCACATCGCGCGTGGAATGACCATGCAACATGGATCCGTTTGTTTCAAAGCTGGCTAATTCTTCATCGTTCAAAAACCCAAATTCATTCAAAACTGAAAAGTAAGAAAGTACACAATGTCCTTTGCTAACAATAACTCGATCATGGTTTTCTTCAGTTGGATTATTTGCATCAATAGAAATAACTCCACCATATAAAGTAGCAAACACTTCAACCAAGGATAGTCCACCTCCCAGATGTGCACCATGTTTTCCGGCTTTGAAAGCCATTTCTAATGATTTGTTACGCAGCTTTGCAGCAAGCGAATTAATCTGTAATTCTTTTTTTTTATTCATGTCTGAATCCAGGTTACATTCCGCCGTCGACCCTCATCACCTGTCCATTGACGAACGATGACAAGTCAGAGGCTAGGAATAGAGCCATATTGGCAATTTCTTCTGGTTTTGCTAATCGCTTCATTGCACTATCGTTCACCATTTTGTCTTTTGCTTTTCCCTCCATTTGCATTGCCATATCTGTTTCTGTCAATCCTGGAGCAATGGCATTTATTCTAACATTATATGGAGCAAGTTCTCTGGCTAAAGTTTTTGTCGCATATATCAATGCTGCTTTACTCGATCCATAGGCCGTGTATCCAGGATAACCATCTAAACCGACAATTGATGCCATATTAACAATGCTGCCGCTTTTTTGTTTCATCATTAATTTAGAAACGTATTGAATAATCAAGAGTTGAGAGAAAAAGTTAATTTCAAATACTTCTTTAATTTTGCTTATAGGAGTCATTTGTAAAAAACCACCATGAGCAATACCGGCATTATTTACCAGAACATCTATTTTACATTTTTCGGTAACAAGCGTTTTAAGCGATTCCCTTATTTCAATTTCATTTGTCAAGTCAAAATACAGCTTCCTGACGTTTACACCATATTTAGCGGCTATATTGTTTAAAAAATATTCAATTTCTGGTGTTTCTTTCCGTGCGCAAGCCCAAACAGATGCCCCGTTCATTGCAAATACTTCAACAGCAACCTTTCCAATACCACGATTGCTGCCTGTTATAAGGACTGTTTTATTTTGCAATAACTTAAATGGTAACATTGTACTTCTTTAAAATTGCTTTACCCTTTTCATAAGATGAAAAATCTACAATATCATCAGTATCCATCATGATATCAAAACTTTCTTCCAACGCTGCAATGAGGGCCATGTGTCCCACCGAGTCCCAACCTTGCACTGACTGATACGTTAGGTTTGCCAGTTGATCCTCAGTAATTTGAAAACTATTAATAAACGCCTCGTTGTATTTTATTAAATTACTCATTCTGTTATAATTATTTATTGTGTTTGACAAATACGTATTGCATTTCGTGTACAGAAAACCCTTGTTGAATATGAACCCGAAATACTGCCGTATTGTTGGTCGAAATATAGGTATGGATTGTATGTCCACCACGCTTTATTGCCTCTTCTATTGGTTTGCGTACGGTTTCAAATCCAAGTCCCGAACTTGCATACTTTTTATACATTCCCGCTAAAAAAGGGTAAAAAATATTTTTCTCTACTTCTCTAAATGTAAAGAATCCTATAGGGTCGTCTTTATACACCATTTTATAAGCTTGAGTTGATTTAGCTAACTCATCTTTTATCCAGTTTATGTAACGTGCCGCTGCTTGTTTTTCCGTAAAGAAGTCATCTAACAATATTCGGTCTGATTTAAACATTCCCCGCTCAATTTCATAATAGAGCTGACTTAGATCAACCTCATCCATTTCAGCATAAGTAACAACACCATTCAACCTTTGTTGCAAGGTTGTCAGTACCGCGTCTTTCAGATCTAAATATAAGTTAATACTTCCTTCAATAAATACAAATCTTTTTTGAGTCAAATAATTATTCATTTCAAATCTGGCAGATGGAACTTTTACAACCACATATTCCACGCATTCCAGAACATCATTAATCTCTTCTAAATGAGATAGTTGATCCCCATTTTCTATGATTATTTCTGTGCAGGTTATTCCGAGGTTTCTTTTTTCCCAATAGGCATCCGTAATTTTCATTTTTCAACATTAATTTCATTTGAAATTATAAACAGTTGTCTTTCTTTTACTTGATCGAATATCTTACTAATGTATAGACCAACGATACCCAATACAAGCAATATCAATCCTCCAACGAACCAAATGGAAAAAATGGTTGTTGTAAATCCCTCCAATTTAATAATTCCTGCAAAACGGGCAAAAACGTTGTACAAAGCTAACAAAAAAGATAACAGGGAAATGAAAAAACCTAACTTAACGGTAAGTTTAAGAGGTTTGTTGCTGTTTGACAAAATTACATCAGTGCTCAATTTTATTAACTTATTTAACGAATAAGAGCTTTTCCCCTCGAAACGTTCGGAATGACGGACATCAATGACACAGGTTTTAAAACCTAAATAGTTAACCAACGAAGGAAAAGAACGAGCAACTTCTTTCATTCGATTGTATTCACATATTACTTTATGGTGATAAATACCAAAATTGGCGATATTCGGATCAGTTTTTAATCCACTCAAATAATCGTAAATTAAATGAAAAACCTTAGAAGAAAGACGTTTGAATAATTTATCCTGTCGCTCAACTCTTCTTGCATATACAATATCCCGACCTTCCTGGGCTTTTTTGTAAAGATTCGGTATTTCGTCAGGACGATCCTGCAAATCACAATCCATCACTATTGTCCATTCTCCTTTTACATAATTGAGCCCAGCAGTAATGGCAAAGTGCTGTCCGAAATTCCGGCTGAGTTTTATTCCCTTAACTTTAGAATCACTATTGCATATTGCTTCTATAATGTCCCACGAATTATCTCTGCTGCAATCTTCCACAAGGATGATTTCATAATCATGGCCAATTCTACGCAGCGATTCGGTAAGGCGTTTATAAAGTTCTTGAAGACATGCCTCAGCTTGATACACGGGGATAACGACACTTAGTTCGACTTTATCTCTCATACATCCACTCAATGAGCTGTCTATCCTTTCCGTGTGTATTCAGGGACATTCGTGTAACTGACTGTCAAATGCAATTTTTCTTTATCCTCAATCCAGCAACAAAGAAGTAACTGACAATAATAAATAAAAGTTGTTGAAAGTATTTGCATAATTAATCATAGATTTCAACATTTTTTCTGTTTTTTCCAGACAAGAATTAGAAGTTTACGTTTTTTTAAAATAATTCCTCAAACCGTTAATGGCAATGAAATCTTAAGCAATTATGCCGTTAAATTTACATGGCCTCAATCTAAAGTGTTCTATAAAATAGTTTATATTCCTTGACACTCAAAATCATACTCCTTATACTTCAAAACCTTGAAGACCATGATTTTATCGAAGATTTAAGAAACAAAGATTAAACAAAAATTTTAGTTCTAAATAACAAAACAGTTTAAAGTACTCGCTGTCAAATTATTTGTATTCAAATTATATGAAAATAGCTTTTGCCTCTATTGCCTATGAATCTCTGGCAATATCAATATTATCAGCCATCGCCAAGAAAGAAGGACACTCTGTAAAATTATTGCATACCCCTACTTTGTTTAAAGACGGCCTCACCAGAGAATTCAAAAGGCTGGCAAGATTTTTTAGCAACGATAAAGAAATATTTAAACAGCTTAAGGCATATCAGCCTGATCTGATCGCGTTTTCCGTGGTAACATTTGATTATCAGCGAGCATTACACTATGCTGAAAACTTTAAGAAGATTTGCCCGCAGGCGAAAATAGTTTTTGGCGGCATACATGTTTCTTCTGTTCCGGAAGTAGTTATCGCCAATGATTTCATAGATTATGTAGTCATCGGCGAAGGGGAGATTGCTTTCCCCGAAATTATCAGACATATTGAAAAAGGAGATTCATCCGAGCCGATAGTAAACACATGGTATCGATCCAAAAATAACACCATTATTAAAGGCAGGCAGATCGGTTTTATTCAAGACCTTGATTCACTCCCTCATTTTGACAATGAAATCTGGAAAGAAATATTCCCTTTAAAATCATATTACCTGACAATGACTTCCAGAGGATGTCCCTACAATTGTTCTTATTGTTTCAATCATTTTTTTAGAGATATTCCCGAAGAGAAATCAAATTACATCAGACGAAGAAGCGTTAAACATGTAATGGAGGAATTGCGCTCCTATAAAGAAAAATACAAAATCAGGATGATTGAATTTTGGGATGACATTTTTATTTTTGATAAAAAATGGCTGAAAGATTTTCTGGAGGCATACAAAAAAGAAATAGCGATTCCCTTTAAATGTTACATACACGTTAATTTGTTTGACGAAGATACAGCAATACAACTGAAAGATGCCGGTTGCCAATGGGTGGATTTTGGAATTCAAAATATTAATGAAGAATACCGTAAAAAATATTTAAAACGTAACGAAACAAACACCAATATAATGAAAGCCCTTCAGATTCTGAAAAAGCATAAAATTGTCTCTTTTGCTGATTACATTGTCGGATTGCCCGGCGATACTATAGAGCACTACGAGGAGGCCAGACTATTCTTTATCGAAAACATGCCTGATATTATCGAGCCCTACTGGATGTCCTATCATCCTCAAACCGAAATTATTGAGAAGGGTTTTGAACATAATATTTTAAATGCTGAAAAAATTGATTTAATAAATCATGGCCGTAATCCTCACAGTTATTTTGAAACCTCTCCGGTATCCCATGATTTTCACGATGAATATTATTTCATTCTGAAAGTTCTTCCTGCTGTGCCGGCATTTTTGAGAAAGAAACTGAAGGTATTACTAAACAGAAATTTACATGGTTGTTTATTCTGGCATTTTTAAAATTTTATATTCGTCCCGGGATCATATTTAATGTTCTGGTTGCGACTCGCTCTCTCGAAAGATTAAAATATATTTTTCGCAGACTTTTTATATTTATTAAATGATTTTCAGACTATTTTATTGGAGTTGAATTTCAATCGGAAATAAACACAATTCGCACCTCACATTTTGTCGCCAAGATTTAATTGACATTTAAGAATGCGTTTCTTATAGTATGAATAAGCAGGGTTTGACGTAAAGTATGAAAAACGAACATCCTAGTACCTACTTGCAGAAGTTCGTGATTTGTCATTTCGACCGCAGGGAGAAATCTATTTAGTGATCTCGCAGATTTCTCAGTCACTCCGTTCCTTCGAGATGACATCGTTTTTCTGCAAGTAGGTACTAGAGTAAATTAAAAGGAATAGATCGTTATGAAAGAAGAAAGGAAAACGGAACGACTGAAAGATGTTAATGAGATCGTCATATCTGTCGTTTCCGGAAAAGATAATCTTCCTAAAGAAGAAATCTTATATAGCCACAGCAAGGATATCTCTGTGTCCGGAGCTAGAATTAGGGCCACTATTGTTTTGCCTATTGATACCATCCTCAAGATGGATTTCACATTAAAGGACTTGCAACAAAAGATAACCGCCTTCGGAAAAGTAAAGTGGATAAAAATCATCTTTGAGGATAGGTATTATGAAGCGGGCGTGGAATTCGTCAACACCCCCAGCGAAGCAATCAAGAAACTTGCAGATTACATCTCGTGGAAAAAAGAGTGTAAAAGTCTTAATCCGGTCTAAGTATACTTGTCTAAAATGTCTTACTTCCTGTAGCAAAGCATCCAGCAATTCTACAATAGATTGACCTTTTCAAACGGTAATTGTTAATTTATGGTGTTAGATTTAAGGGTTAGTTGGTGAACACAATAAAAAAAGAAGAGCACCGCAATGCATTATATTCATAAGCATACAGGGTAGCACTTGGGAAAATAAATATTCGGACAATTTGTTTAAATACTTAATTTTACTGGAGCCGATGACCAGAATCGAACTGGTGACCTACTGATTACGAATCAGTTGCTCTACCGGCTGAGCTACATCGGCATCCATTTATCAATATCTAAACAAGAGTTGTGATATTTATCTTAAGGGTTATTCCTTGTCAAGTTTTTACGCAATTTGGCACTTATTGGAATCATCAATGATTATTTTTCTTTTGATTTTTATTGTTCTTTACGGGGGGCTTAATTTTTATGCCTTTTCCCGGACGAGAAACGTTTTGCATCTTTCCGGTAAAGTGCAAATTATGGTCATAGTTTTGCTCGTTTTGATGGTTCTGGCTCCTGTGATTATACGGCTGGCGGAAAGTTGTCATTTGGAAACATTGGCGCGGTCAATTGCCTATGTCGGTTATCTCTGGATGGCTTTTGTTTTTTTATTTTTCTTTCTGGACATCGCCTTTAATTTACTCAGATATATATGTAAGTTTTTTTTCAAAAGCGCGGGAAGCGCTCCTGTTAGAAATATTGTCTTTGGTTTATCCATATTTGTTTCCTTTATTTTCGTTGTTTATGGATTTTTTGATGCCCAAAGAGTCCGGGTAAACAAAATGGAAATTCAGACAGAACAATCATTGCTCAATAATGGTAAAATCCGAATCGTCCAAATATCCGACGTGCACATTGGACTAATTGTCCGGGATAAACGTCTACAGAAGATAATCGATTGCGTGAAATCAGCTAATCCCGATATTTTGGTTTCCACGGGAGACTTGTTGGATGGCGAACTGGACAATGTGATGCCGCAAGCCAGGCAACTTGCTCAAATTAGAACTCGGTACGGTAAATATGCAGTTGCCGGCAATCATGAATATTATGCCGGGATCGAACATTCGTTGGAGTTTACTAAAAATGCGGGATTTGAAATTTTACGTGATGAAACCAGGCAAGTAGCTGGAATAAATATTATCGGCATGGATGATGTGACCGGCAGAAAACTGGGCATAATAAGAGATAATCCTCGTTTAGCCCATTTATCGCCGGCAATACAAAGTAACGGTTTTATTTTATTGTTGAAACATCAGCCATTTGTCAATAATAATGAAAACTTCAACTTACAGCTTTCCGGACATACACATTGTGGCCAAATTTTTCCTTTTACGTTAATAACGCGCTTGTATTTCTCCAAAAACTGTGGATATTACCAGTTGGGAAAAAACAAATCACTTTATGTTACCAGAGGTGCCGGAACTTGGGGGCCACCGGTGCGTATTCTGGCGCAGCCGGAAATTACAATTATTGATTTAATCGGAAAGAAAATCGATTGAATTAATTTAATAATTGTAATTTATATCTATTCCAAAAACCGGATAGTGCAATCAGATAATAAAGTATGTAACATACCGAAAAAACATTTTCTGTGAACCTTGATAGAATACTGTTTTTCCCTTGACAAGGGTAAAAAGCTTATATAGGGTTACAAACATTTAAAAAAATATAGTTGCCACGTCACATTTCCGGCACAATGCCATAGCTTATGTATTGAAGGGTGTTATACGGATTATTGCAATATAATGGGAACGACAAAACCCGTGAATATTTCAACAGGAGAATGATGAATAGTAAAATATTTATTAATTTGTTGTCTGTTGTATTTTTTACGTGTACATTATTTGTGACCGTTCCCGCTATGGGACAGATTCCCATTAAAGGAATGCAGCTTGCTTTAAATAAAATAAGTGCGGAAGACGCAGACGCTGCCCTTGACGATGTATCTCCTGAAAACCTTCAGAAGAAAGCAAAAGAACCGAAACAAGAAGTCTTACCTCAAAGTGTTCAGCCGGAAGTAAAAAAACCGAAGCAAGATGATTCGCCTCAAAGCCTTCAGCAGGAAGTACAAGAGCTGAAGCGAGAAGTCCAAAGAATGCGGGATGAAAGTGAAGCTCGCAAGCGACTGGAAGTTCCGGAGGAAGAAAAAAGTAAATCTGTAGAGGATATTCTTTCTGCCGTTAGTCGCCAATATACACTCTTGAAAAAGGGGACCATCGGGCTTGGATACACATTTGGTTACTCATACTATTCCGGTGATGTCATTACTGACAAGGTTGAACAAAGAAGTAATCACAATCTCACCAATATCATTGATACAGAATACGCAATACTTAACAACCTCACCGTCAGCGCGAACGTCCCCTTTGCTTACAAATACAACAAGGTAGGCACATCTTCCAGCCAGGAAGCGACAGATTTTGGTGATATCTCCTTGGGTGTTCAATGGCAGCCGATTAAGGCCGGAGGAATATATCCCACAACGATATTGAGTGCCGGGGTTACGTTCCCCACAGGAACCAGTCCCTACGAAATCGATCCGAGTAATTCGTTGTCTACAGGAAATGGGTACTATTCATTTAGCGGTGGAGTTTCTTTAAGTAAGACTTTGGATCCACTTGTTGCCTTCGGCAACTTGAGTTACAGCTATGGTCTTCCGGTAAGCGGCCTGTCTCAGGTAAGGGGAACTTCAAACAACCTGATCAAAGTTGAACCAGGCAGTTCTATCGGCTTTGCCCTGGGTTTTGGTTACGCGCTTTCTTATCAGGCATCACTGAACTTAAGCACTCAGTTCAGTTACGCTTTCGGCAGTAAATATACTTTTAGCAATGCTGGAGTTATTGAAAGTGGCAGTTACGTATCTTCTTCATTTAACGTCGGAACCGGGTGGCGGGTGACCCCCACGAGATCTGTATATTTTACTCTCGGTATTGGATTGACCATCAACGATCCTGACTTTGCCTTTGCTATCAGGGTGCCGTTTGAATTTTAAAAATCTTTTTCAATATGAGAAAGGTGTATTTAAAATAAATTTTCTTATAATCAAACAATGCGGGAGCAATGATAATGAAAAAGATTCTAGAATTAAAAATGTTTATTGCCCCTCTGCCGTTATCAGGATTTCTCTGTTTTCGTGTGAAAAGATTTAATTTGCCGGGGTTATCCCATTTGCGGATATTGCTTTGCTTTGTCATATGCATGGTAATGGCTGCAAGCCAATTTCTCAATCCACCGATAGCAGAAGCAGATTTTAATGAACAACTGGCCATTGATACCAGGGCCATTTCACTTGCCAACAATGTTACAGCGGATCCTCCCGGCATCATGTCGATTCACTATAATCCGGCGGGGCTGGCGCTTTTGGGTGACGGCAATTATATCAGTTTGGGAGCTGTCCTGCCGATCATCGACAAGACTGTACGGGTAACCAAGGATCCTAACTTTGAAGGTTTTCATGATCTTAAAGGCAACTTGATAGAAGATCCATTATGGGGAACACGGAATGGTCCCAATCGTTTAAGCGGTAATTCCTGGAGCGGCACCGAAGGAAGTAATACTTCCGGTAAAATGAACATTCCGTTTCTGGACACTATCGTGGATTTTCTTGCAACCCCCATATTCGGTCTTTCGCATCGAAATCCAGGTTCAAAATGGACGTTTGCTTACAGCGTTTATGCTCCCTTTGGCATCGGACAGAATAATGGAGATAAGTCCGATCCGGCAAGGAAGGATGGACAGTATTCGTATTGGCAGCACCTTACTTATGCTTCTCCGAGTGTAAGTTATCAGGTAAACAAGACTCTCTCTGTAGGTGCTTCCTTGGGACTAGGGGCATCAGCGATAGGTGCCTGCACAGATGTAAGGGCGCCCAATGCCATAGTGAATCTGACAAAAACCCTGGGAGATGCAACCCAGGGTATGGAAAATCCGCTTTTTGACCTTACGATTCCCATGCCTTTGTTCGGTGGCGGACTAGGTCCATATGATTCGATAGGAAATTTATCTATGAATCTTTCTGATGATTTTTCTCCATCATTTAATTTAGGCGTTCTCTGGGGACCCTTTGACTGGCTTTCCTTTGGAATATCTTACCAAAGCGCTATTAAAACGCACATGAGCGGGAAATATCAGCTTACATACAGTGATCAATGGCAGAATATGGTTGAATGGTGCGGAAAATCTGCTTTGATGCAGATCGTATCTATGGCGCTTGATTTGCCCTATCAACGTGCTGCCGAACAGACCGGAACAGTTACGTTAGATAGAGAACTGCCACAAATTGTCAATTGGGGAATCAAGCTCAAGCCGATCAAAAGGTTATCTCTTCTTGCCGATCTGCACTGGGCAAACTGGTCGTCCTTTAAACAAGACTCTTTCGTTTTTGATCAGAAAATCCAGCTCCTCCAATTAGCCAAGTATATGGGTTATAATGGCGGTGACAATATTCTGCTTCTGGAACGTCACTGGGAAGATACCTGGAACTGGGGAGTCGGTGCGGAATATCAGGCGCTGGACTGGCTTACGCTTCGTGCCGGATATGAGAAGCGGACTTCCTCTATTCCTGATATAACTTACGATGGCTTCTATCCTCTTCCCACGTTGGATAATTATGGAGCCGGGTTAGGGATCAAAGGATCGGGCCTGGGAATCAAAATGTTGAGGGATATAGATATCGATCTTGCTGTAGCTTATCTGGTTAATAAATCTTACAAAATCACTAATAACACCAGTAGCAATATGAACTCCAATGTTCTCGGCAGTGGAATTATGAACCCTTATGCAGGGCTGAATTACGAGCAGGAAACAGCCGCCTACATAGGATCTGTAAAGGCGACTATGCCGTTGGATGTCGTTACCACTGCTCTATCTAAGGGGATGGATATGTTGAATCCTTTCAAACGATCGGCTTCAACGAACGCCAATTTAAGAACTACCGAAAATGTTACAGTAGATTCACCATCGCCGACGGCTGTAGACAATTTTCGAGTCGAAGGACAATCCTATTATATAGAAAACAGTGATTAGTATAAAAACTATTTATACATTGCTTTAATGGCTGCCCTCAACCATGTTTTGTAGTTGAGGGCAGCTTGTCTTTTTAACCGGTTTGTCACCCCGCTGATATTGGTAGAAAATCCATTTTTAAATTCATGAAAACTTGTTTCGAATCCGGTATTTCTTTTAACTTAAGGTAAGCCGGTTTCTTGTTCTAGCGGTTAGCAGGTAATGTTTGCCCGTTGATCATGAATTGAAGCTCATGTTCTTTCTGCCGAATATCATCTTCCATTGTTTGCAGGTGATCTTTTTTTAGTTTGTAACAATCACTGATATTCTTTTTATAGATATCGTAGATGACTCTTCCGGCATTCGGGTCCAGATTAACGTACAAGGTGAACACGTTAAGAAGAACCTCTGGATTTCTGACTTTCTGGAAGCGCGATGGACCAAGATCAACGGAACTGATTTCCGGCGGAATGGTGGAAAGCAGTGATTTATGAATCAGTATTGCGGCATTTTGTTCAAAATATAAAAGCCGCCATTCGCCTCCGGCTCTCAGAAAATCGAAAATTAAGGGAAGTTCCCGGTAATGGATTATTGCGATTTTGAAAGGATACTTTTTATTAAAACGTTGCAGAGTTTCACTGGTTACAGGATTGCCGGTAAATGCCCAGTAATCGGCAGCAACCTGTTTACTAAAAGGCATAAAACGAGGATCAATAAAAATTTTGTAATCGGGATAGAGATCCCATATCAGATAGCCGCCGATAACATAGTCGTTAAAGATAGGGCCTTCCAACCGATATTTTTTCAAAAAAGATACTTCCCTGGCCGGTACGAAACTGTCGAGACCGGCGCCGAACCATTTGTTATAAACCCAGGTCGGATCGGCAGGTGTCCAGGAAAATATTGAATGGTCTATAATGAGAGTGTGGTGAGAAAGATAATATTTACCGAGCGTCATTTGCCACCATAAGTCGTAATCTAACCGGTCTACAGGATATCTCAGCAGAATCAGGACTGGCAGAAGCATCATCAATGTCCACTTTAGATAACTGGAAGAAGCCAATTTCTCCGAGAAGGCAAAGAAAGAAGACATTATTGAGAACCGATTGTTCTGATGATTAATCGCGTTATTTAGTGATTGGGTAGTTGTCGTTGCCTTTGTCTTACTTTTGCGCATAAGGATTCTTCTCTTATTTTTTAATAAATGTCAAACGGTTGCAGGATTCAGCTATGCAGAAGGGAATAGAACATTTTGTTTAGTTGCCAAAGGAATAAATTAACACTGCTTAAGTTTTCTCTTGACAAATATCTTCAGTTTGAGTATATGACCACCAAATAGAGGATAAGTTTTTCATGATGGACAGAAAACTGACTGCAAACAACAATGCTTATTATTATTGGTTTTATACCTATTTTGCATCGGTCTGTCCGTCGCTAAGGATGACTTGTTAGGTTAAAATAAACCAAAACAGCCATGGGCAGATCGAAAGAGCTCCCATGGCTTTTCTTTTTTTAGGCCATGGCAGCAAAAGCCCTGGCCTTTTTTAATTTCAGGAGGGGGAAAGAATGATCATTGTAATGAAAAGTCAGGCTACAGAAAAGCAAATTGAAGATGTGCTTCGCTGGATTGAATCTGTAGGATATAAAGCGCATCCTTCAATCGGTGTTGAACGGACAATTATCGGGGTAGTCGGTGACAATCGTGATAAAGGGATCCTTAAGTACGCGGAGTCTTTACCGGGGGTAGAAAAAACCATGCCGATTTTAAAACCGTACAAGCTGGCGAGTCGCGAATCGCACGAAGGCAATACTGTGGTTTCGGTAGGTTCAATTAAAATCGGCGGTCCGGACTTCGTTGTAATAGCCGGCCCCTGTGCCATTGAGAGCGAAGAGCAATTATTAGAAAGCGCCTATATTGCCAAAAAAGGCGGCGCCCAGATTCTTAGAGGCGGCGCCTTCAAACCGCGCACTTCTCCATACAGCTTCCAGGGTATGGAGAAAGAAGGCTTAAAGGTATTAAATCAGGTTAGCGTGCGCACAAATCTACCGACGGTCACGGAAGTGGTCAATCCCGCTGATGTTGATCTTGTGGAATCTTATGCCGACATGCTGCAAATCGGTGCGCGTAATGTCCAGAATTTTGCCCTGCTCAAAGAAGTCGGCCGTTCGAAAAAGCCGGTACTTTTAAAAAGAGGCATGATGACCACCATCGAAGAGCTGCTGATGTCGGCGGAATATATCCTTTCGTCGGGTAATCCTCATGTGGTTCTTTGCGAACGCGGCATTAGAACGTTTGAAACGGCCACGAGAAACACTCTTGATCTAAGCGCTGTTCCGGTGTTAAAAAATTTAACGCATTTACCGGTTATTGTCGATCCCAGCCATGCTGCCGGTCATTGGGAATATGTAATTCCCCTGTCCCGTGCCGCGGTTGCTGTTGGCGCCGATGGTCTTATTGTGGAAGTTCACCCGGAACCGGAAAAAGCCGTATCCGATGGAGCGCAGTCATTGAAACCGGAAAAGTTTTATCAACTAATGGATGAATTAAGAGCGATTGCCGCGGTAATGAAACATTAAAATAACGGAGTAAATATATGCGAACAATAAAAGTTAATCTCGATAAGAAAACTCGATCATCTTATGAAATTCGTATCGGTAAAGATATAATCGACAGAATGGCGCTGATTATTGCCAAAAACCATAAAGCGGAGCGTTATGTGGTGATTACTGACGATTGTGTCGGCAGTCTTTACGGTAAAAAGTTCCTTGCCGGTTTAGAAGATGTCGGATTAAATGTAAATTTAATCGAATTCCCCGCAGGCGAAGCTTCCAAGAATATCAGTACGGTGCTGGATATCGCAGGGAAATTACTAAAATCAGGAGCTGATCGTGAGACTCTTCTAATTGCTTTGGGCGGTGGAGTTGTTGGCGACGTTACCGGTTTTATTGCCTCTGTTTTTATGCGTTCCGTGCCTTATCTTCAGATTCCCACAACGCTGGTTGCACAAGTGGACAGCAGTATAGGTGGAAAAACAGCCGTTGATCTTCCCCACGGGAAAAATCTGCTGGGAACATTTTATCAACCATGCGCTGTTTTTACGGATTTGAGCTTTTTAGAAACGCTGCCGGAAAAAGAATTTAATAACGGGCTTTCGGAAATTATCAAATACGGCATTATTGATGATGAAAAAATGTTTCATACTATGGAAAACAACATGGAAGCGATAAAATCAAAAGATCCGAAAATTGTGCTGAATATAGTGGAAGCATGTTGCCGCATTAAAAAATCAATTGTCGAAATTGATGAAAAAGATCAAGGTCTGCGGCATATTCTTAATTTTGGCCACACATTGGGACACGCTCTGGAAACAATGTCCCAATATACAATAACGCATGGCGAAGGCGTTGCTTTAGGGATGATCGCGGCGGCGCGTCTTTCCGAAAAAATGGGCTACCTGGAAAGCAATGAAGCTAAACGCATCGAAGCGCTTATCCGCGACGCGGGTTTGCACTGGAAAATACCGGAGACTTTTTCTGCTGATAATATTATCGCTGCTCTGCGAATGGATAAAAAGAAAAAAGGTGACATGGTGCGTTTTGTTTTGTTAAAGAAAATAGGAATGCCTTTTATTATTGGAAGTATTAAACCGGAAATGATTACCGCAGTGATTGAGGAGATGAAAGAATGAGACTGCTGAAAACGTTAAGGGAAAACATGAAAGAAAAAGATCGGGAAATAATCCGTTTGTTGAATGAACGGGCGCAAATATCCGTCCAGATCGGTAAGGTTAAAGGTCAAGGCGGTATTGACGTATATGACCCTGCGCAGGAAGCAAAGGTTAACAGATATTTGCAGGAATTAAATTCCGGTCCACTGCCGGGTGAGGCGGTAACATCGATTTTTCGTGAAATTATTTCCGCATCGCGCAGTCTGCAAAAACCGACGACGGTTGCTTTTTTTGGAGCCGAAGCTTCTTTTACACATCAGGCGGCGCGTTTAAATTTTGGTGAGTCCAGCCAGTATTTCCCCCAGCCTAGAATTGATCGTGTATTCGATGAAGTCGAAAAAGGTTCTGTGGATTGGGGTGTTGTCCCGGTGGAAAATTCTCTGGAAGGATCGGTGAATATTACGCTTGACCATCTAATTACAACATCACTGAAAATCAGAGCGGAAATTTTTTTACGGATCAGCCAGTGTCTTATTTCTTCGGCCGAAAGTATGAAAGACATCAAAAAAATTTATTCTCATCCTCAGCCATTAGCACAATGTCAGATATGGCTGAAAACCAATTTGCCCAATTGTATACTGGGTGAAACAGAAAGTACAACCGCAGCGGTTCAGATGGTGCGGGGGAAAAAGAATGAAGCGGCCATCGGCAGTTTGCTTGCCGCCCATATTTACAGATTGAATATACTTGCTGAAGGCATTGAAGATAATTCTTCCAACACGACACGATTTTTGGTTATAGGTAGAGGAGAAAATGCCGCTACAGGCAATGATAAGACCTCTTTGATTTTTGCCACACCGCATTCACCGGGTTCTCTTCATCGGGCACTGTCTTCTTTTGCCCGGCGAAGAATTAATCTGGCAAAAATAGAATCGCACCCTGTAAAAGAGAAATTGTGGGAATACAGCTTCTTCGTGGACATTATCGGTCACATAACAGATAAGCAGGTGAACAGCTGCCTGGAAGAATTGAAGGGGAAAACAACTTTTCTCAAGATATTGGGATCTTATCCGAAAATGGAAGGCATATTATGATTTGTGTTCCCATTACAGCCAGAACAAAAAAAGAAGCTTTGCATAGTATTGAAAGAAGTTGTCAGTTTGCCGATTTTATCGAACTGAGAATGGATTTGATCAATGGCGGAAGCCTTGAAGAATTTATTTCTGCCGCCCGCAGCGATTCCGATTCGATTAAAATAATTGTTACTTGCAGGAAAAAAGAAGAAGCCGCTCCTGCCGGAAGGACCGTGCTTGCTAAAAGTACGGCGAGGAATACAGAAGAAAAAATAGCACTGCTCAAAGAAGCAATCGTTCTGGGTGCTGATTTTGTGGATATTGAACTAGCGGAAGGACAAGCGGTAATTAAAGAACTTCAGGCTTTTTGCGCAAAACACGGGGGAAAAACAAAAATCATTATTTCTTACCATAATCTTAAGGAGACTCCGGCGCTGACAGAATTAAAAAAGATATTTCATCAATGCGCGAAGTTTAAACCGGCCATTGTGAAAATGGTCACGACTGCGAGAACTGTTGAAGATAATCTGATAACGCTGAGTTTAATTTCTTACGCAAAAGAGCGTTCTCAAAAAATAATTTCTTTGTGCATGGGAGATAAAGGCGGCATCAGCAGAATTGCCGCGCCCTTGATGGGCAGTTATTTGAGTTTCGCAGCGGTGGAAAAGGGAGGGCATTCCGCCCCGGGACAGTTTACCGTTGGCGAGATGAAACGAATTAATGAGTTATTAAAAAGTAGTCGAACTGTGCCTGAGGCGCCTGTTTTATCTATGCAAAGACCTCAACCTCAGAATTATATTTTACTGGGTAACCCTGTGGGGCAAAGCCTTTCGCCATTGATGCATAATGCGGCTTTGAAAAAAATGGGTATTGAAGGAACCTACAGCGCTTTTTGCGTTCATGATTTAAGGGGCGCGATACAGGGTATGAGGGCAATGAATATCTGCGGTGCCAGCGTTACCATTCCGTTTAAGGTTGCGGTTATGGAATACCTGGATGATGTTGACGATGACGCGCTGAAAATCGGAGCTGTGAACACAATTATCAATCATCACGGTCGCCTGACCGGTTACAATACCGACTGGTTGGGCCTTGTTGTTACAATCCGGGAAGCAATGCCGATTAAAAATAAGACTTTTGTAATTATTGGCGCGGGCGGAACAGCGCGGGCGGCAGCTTATGGAATAATAAAAGAAGGCGGATTCCCGATGATTGTTAATCGCACGTTGAAAAAGGGAGAAATTCTTTCCCGTAAATTGAACTGCCCGTTTTATTCCCTTGCTGAAATAGGCAAAATCAAAGCGGACTGCCTGATCAACACAACCCCTGTAGGCATGTATCCTAAGGATAAATCGCCGGTGAAAGCCGCCATTCCGGGTAATTATAAATATGTAGTGGATGTTATCTACAATCCGATAAAGACAAAATTACTTAAGGATGCGCAAAAGCAAGGGTGTGGTATTATTTCCGGTTTGGACATGTTTGTAAACCAGGGAGCCGGGCAATTAAGCCTATGGACGGGCAAAGAACCGCCGCGAGCATTGATGAAAAAAATAATATCGGAGAGGTTGAATCAAATTGAAGAATAACGATGTTCGTTTTGAAGAAGTATCTGCAACCGTTCATGTTCCAGGCTCCAAAAGCCTGACCCAGCGGGCGCTGGTGGCTGCCGCTTTGGCGCAGAATAATTCTTTCATCAGCAATGCTCTTGTTTCCCGGGACACAACATATCTGATTGAAGGATTGCAAACATTGGGTGCGCAAATTGTGTCCAGGGAGGACGGTTTTAATATTTCCGGTACAGCGGGTAAAATAATAAACACAGGTAAAGAATTATTTTTGGGAAATAACGGCACCGCGTTGCGATTTCTTACGGCATTGGTCTGTCTGGGCAGCGGCAAATACGTTTTGACCGGTGAAAAGCGGCTTTGTGAAAGACCGGTAGGCGCTCTGGCGGATGCGTTAAAAGAAATGGGTGTTGATATACTTACCCGGGAAAATTGCCCGCCGGTTCAAATAAATGCCAACGGCCTGAATGGAGGAAAGATAATCCTTCAGGATATTGAAAGCTCACAATACGTCTCGGCGCTGCTTCTTTGCGCGCCCTACACGAAAAAAGGCATGAATTTAACTTTGCAGGGAGGCGTTGTTTCCACTCCTTACATAGATCTGACTATTGCCGTGATGAAAGATTTCGGCGCTGAGATTACCCGGACAGGAAAGTATGAATATAATGTCACGGCCGGCGAAATTTATCAGGGACGCAGATATATCGTGGAAGGAGATGCTTCCAGCGCTTCCTATTTTTTTCTGACTGCGATGCTTTTAAGAAAAACAATCAGAGTTACGGGGATCAACCGGCAAAGCAAGCAGGGAGATATGCACTTGCTAAGTGTTTTGGAAGAACTGGGCTGCAAGGTAAAATCAGAAGAAAGTTGGGTAGAAGTATCCGGCAATAATCTGGCGGAAGGTGATTTTACTTTCGACCTGAACGATATGCCGGATATGGTGCCTACTTTGGCCGTGCTGGCCGCCTTCCGTAAAGGCCGAACGGTTATCAGCAATGTGGCGCATTTGAGAATAAAAGAAAGCAACCGTCTGGCAGCTCTGGTTGCCGAATTGAACCGTACAGGTATTGAAGCAAGGGAAATGCCGGATGGACTTGTGATTCAGGGCGGAAAAATGCGACCGGCAAAAATTGAAACCTATAACGACCATCGTATGGCCATGAGCTTTGCCATTGCCGGTCTTGTCGCCGGCGGCATCGAAATCAGCGATAAAAAATGTGTTGATAAATCGTTTCCCACTTTCTGGGAGGAATTGAGAAAAATATGAATGTTGTCTTAATCGGTTACCGGGCAACAGGAAAATCCACAGTAGGCAAAATTCTTTCCACTAAGCTGAAGATTGCTTTTTGTGATACCGATTTACTGGTGGAAAAGAAAATGGCGATGCCGATTAGAGACATTGTTGCGCTCCACGGCTGGGATTATTTTCGTATCAAAGAAAAAGAGACGATTAAAACTCTGACGAAAAAAAAATCGGCTATTATTGCTACGGGTGGTGGAGTAGTTCTGGACCGGGAGAATGTAAATCTTTTAAAGCAGACAGGTGTAATAATCTGGCTTAATGCTCCTGTGCGGGATATTATCGACCGGCTCAACAAAGATGCGCAGAGCAAGGCCATAAGACCGCAGTTTACAACTGGAAATATTGCTGAGGAAACTGCCGAGGTCATGAAGCAAAGGCTTCCTTTATATGAAGGAGCCGCTGATTATATTGTGGATACAAGAGGCAAAAAAACTGTACAAGTTGCTGAAGAAATTTATCAGTATTTGCGTAAATCGGGAAATTTAGATAGGATTAATAATGATTAATTCTGTCATTCCCGCGATGAGACTGCGTTACAATGGGAAAAAGCGTCATTTCATATCCTCCGCTGGCGGAGGTGTCACGAAGTGACGGAGGTGGATGAAGATAAGCATGTAGTGCGTAGCTTTAGCTGCGCTTTAACGGGTTTAAAAACCAGTAATACGTTTCTATTCCACCCCCTTAATCCCCCGCCGGCGGGGGACACGCACATAACGATAGGTTGGGGAACGTTTTACAAAGGCATCAAAATTAAGTTGATATAAAGGATTGATTTATGTCCGGTAATACCATAGGCAGTATTTTTCGCGTAACCACCTGGGGAGAATCGCATGGGCCGGCGCTGGGAGCAGTTGTGGATGGCTGTCCGGCGGGGCTGTCTTTGAATGAATCCGATATTCAGCAGGCACTGGATAGAAGAAAGCCTTCCAACTCGGTTTCCTCCACGACAAGGAAAGAGGGTGACAAGGTTGAAATTCTCTCCGGTGTTTTCGAGGGCAAAACAACAGGCACCCCTGTTTCGTTAATCATTAGAAACGTTGACGCAAAATCGTCTTCTTACGATGAATTAAAAGATGTGTTCCGTCCGGGTCAGGGAGACTTTACCTATTTGCAGAAATATGGAATACGAGATTGGAAGGGTGGCGGACGCGCCTCCGGCAGAGAAACGGCTGCCCGCGTCGCTGCGGGAGCAATTGCCGCGAAGATAATCGCCAGGTCAGGGATTGATGTTATTGCCTACACACATGCTATTGGTTCAATTGTAATTGATCGCAATAGAATGCCGTCAGATAAAAATTTAAGAAAATCTGTGCTGGAAAATTCTCTTTTCTGCCCGGATGCACAGGCTGCAGCGGCAATGGAAAAAAAGATTGCGGTAGTCCGTAAAAAAGGGGATTCGCTGGGCGGAGTAGTGGAAATTGTCGCCAGTGGCTGTCCAGCAGGCCTTGGTGAACCGGTTTTTGATAAGGTGGACGCAGATTTGGCCAAAGCTCTGATGAGCATCGGTTCGGTGAAAGCGGTGGAAATTGGCGATGGCATGGAAGTCGCCGGCAAGATTGGTTCTGAGGTGAATGATCAGATGGATAAAAAAGGATTTAAAACAAATCATGCGGGAGGTATACTCGCGGGCATAACAAATGGCGAAAAAATTGTGCTGAGGGCTTATTGTAAACCGATTCCTTCAATAGCGAAACCGCAACACACTATAGATTGCAGAGGAAAAGAAATAATAATCGAAATTCAGGGAAGACATGATATTTGCGTTTTGCCCAGGATTGTGCCGGTTTGTGAAGCGATGGTGAACATTGTTCTGGCGGATCATTTACTAAGGCAGAAAGCGATAAGCGAATGAAAAATATTAAAGTGGGGATAATCGGTGGCACCAACGGCATGGGAAAATGGTTTGCCGGCTTGCTCAAAAAAGAAGGTTACACCGTCTATGTTTGCGGCAGAAAAACCAAGCTAGGAATAAGCGATTTGGCCAAACTTTCTGAGGTGATAGTAGTGGCCGTGCCTATTTCCGCCACTGCCGATATAATCAAAAAAGTCGGCCCGATGTTAAACAAAAATATGCTTCTGATGGATTTAACTTCACTGAAAAAAGAACCGGTTAAAATGATGTTGTCTGATTCGAAGGCTGAGGTTATCGGTTGTCATCCTCTTTTCGGACCTCAAGTGAAAGATTCCTCCGGTCAGAATGTTATTTTGTGTCCGGCACGCGGGAAAAAGTGGTTGAACTGGCTCAAAGCTGTATTTAAAAAAAATAAACTGGCTGTATGGGAAGCAACTCCCGAAAAACACGATAAAATGATGGCTGTTATTCAAGCGCTCAATCATTTTAACACCATTACTCTGGGAATGGCACTTGCCCGAACGAATGTTACCCTTGCGGATATAAACAAATTTTCCACACCTATTTTCCGGACCAAGCTGGACATCATCAGAAAAGTTTTCGTGGAAAGTCCTGAACTGTACCTTGATATAATAACGGGAAATCCGCAAACCGGTAAAATGCTGGATATCTACGAAAAAGCGCTGAAAGATATCCGATCAAAAATTAAATCCGGCAATAAAACTGAAACTAAAAAAGCAATCAAAAAAACGGCAGAAAAATTATATGGAAGCAAAGATAAATAAAGTCGCTCAAATGATTGCGGCATCGCAAAAGTTGGTAGTTTTTACCGGCGCTGGCATCAGTACGGAATCAGGCATACCGGATTTCCGCGGCCCGGACGGCCTCTGGACTAAAGTTGATCCCGAAGATTTTACGATTGATAAGTTTTTAAGATCCGGTGAGACACGCACAAAAGTCTGGTACTACCTTGTGGAAGGTGGATTGATGAATAATGCCCAGCCCAATAGGGCTCATTTGGCAATAGCCGAACTGGAAAAAATGAACAAACTAAGTTCCATCATTACGCAGAATATTGATAATCTGCACCAGAAGGCGGGAAATAATCCGAAAAAAGTTCACGAACTGCACGGCAATATGGAATGGCTGGTATGTCTCGATTGCGGTGAACGTTATGATTTGGAACTGATGAGACAAAAGCATCCATCGCCCGATCATTTTCCTGTATGTGAAAAATGCAAAGGTATTCTGAAGCCGGGCGTCGTCTTCTTTGGCGAAATGCTTCCGCAGGATACGTTAAGGATAGCCGAGAGAGAATCAGAGCAATGTGACTTATTAATGGTGATAGGGTCTTCACTGGTTGTCTATCCGGCCGCGTATATGCCTATCTACGCCAAACAATCCGGTGCGAAAATTGTTATCATTAATATGGGAAGCACGGGGCATGATGATATCGCCGATGTTTTTATAAACGCTCCGGCAGGGGATACAATGACAAAGATCATGGAAAAACTAAAATCATTGATCAGAGGTTAGAGGTCAGTTTTAATCTCTATGTGTTATATTCCCGTTGCATGCGACGAAGAATAAATTATAACCCAAGAAGATGCCCCGCTACTTGCGGCGGGGTAGTTCATTGTTTTTGATGTCCCCCTTTCCTAAAGGGGGATTTAGGGGGATTTTATTTTTAAAAAATCCACCCTAACCCTCCTTTAGAAAATAGGGGAACAAGGAATAAGGAATGTAAATGTGCCTTATATTATTTGCTTATAAAGTTCATCCATCATACCGGTTAATTCTTGCGGCTAACCGCGATGAGTTTTATGAACGGCCGTCGCTTCCCGCGGACTTTTGGGAAGATCAACAGAATATGCTTGCCGGACGAGACTTAAAAGAGGGCGGTACCTGGTTGGGTGTTACCAAAGAAGGAAAGTTAGCTGCCGTTACTAATTATCGGGATCCGTCAGCTTTTAAAAGCAATGCTCCGTCGCGCGGCAGACTGGTCAGCCGCTACCTTATTGGTAAACAAAGCGCCGGTGGGTATCTGGAAGAAGTTTCCTCGCAGGCGGATAAGTACAACGGTTTTAATTTGCTTATTGGTGATGATAACGATTTTTTCGTTTTGTCCAATCACGGAGAAAAACAAAAGCTGAAACCCGGGATCTATGGTTTAAGCAACCATAACCTTGATACACCCTGGCCGAAAGTGTCCCGGGGGAAACGTCTTTTGAAATCTACACTGGATCAAAAAGGAACTCAATTAGAAGCAGCATTATTTGCTGTGCTGGCTGATCGCCACATTCCACCGGACAGCAAGCTACCCTCGACAGGTGTTGGTCTGGAATGGGAGCGGATATTATCTTCCATGTTTATTAAAAGTCCTGATTACGGGACCCGTTCTTCCACGATTTTACTTATCGGAAAAAACAGGCGTGGCCGGTTTGTGGAGAAAGTTTTTGATAGACAAAAGGAGCCCTGGATCGAAAGCAGTTTTTCTTTCGTTTTGGAGAAAAAATAAAAGGAGGATTGTATGAAGGTTGTTTATCACGAAGATTATAACGAAGTGTACTCTTCCGATCCTGCTTCCGCTTCCGGAAGAATTCAAGCTGTGGAAATGGCCCTGCGCGGTAAGGTAACTTTTGTTGAACCATCTACAGCAACAAAAGAAGATATTCTTAAAATACATACTCCCGATCACGTCAGGTCGGTCGAACGGGAAGGTGTATATGATATTGCCGCACTTGCGGCAGGAGGCGCAATTAAAGCGGCGCAAATTGGTTTGACAGAACCCTGTTTTGCGCTCATCCGTCCTCCCGGGCATCATGCTTCAGCGGGTAGCGCCTGGGGTTTTTGCTATTTCAATAATATGGCTATAGCGCTGGAGAAACTAAGAAGTGAAAGTAAAATCAAAAAGGCTTTTATCCTGGATTTCGATCTGCATTTCGGGGACGGCAATGTCAATATTCTCGGGAATAAGGGATATGTGACAATCTATAATCCTGCCTCATCCAATCGCAATGAATATTTAAAAAATGTGCAGGATGCTCTTGCTGAAACTGATGCCGATCTGGTTGCCGTATCTGCCGGTTTTGATAATCATGAGGCCGATTGGGGTGGTCTGTTAAAAACCGAAGACTATAAATATATGGGAAAACTGGTAAGAGAAACGGCAAAACGCAACAACGGCGGTTGTTTTGGTATCCTGGAAGGCGGCTATAACCACAGTGTTTTAGGCAAAAATGTCCTGGCGTTTGTTGAAGGCTTGGAGATAAAATAATACCAGTATAAGCTATTAAAATCGCTTTGGTTAATCCGGATAAGTGCTTTTACAATTTAAATAATTGCTTGATTTTCAGTTATCCAATTTTGTAAACGCCGGATGGTATATCCCGTATTTTAAGGTAATATCCACCAGCAGGGAAAACGCACAATCTATGGTTCCTTCATTAAGGAAAATGGTCGCGGGCAAATAGTAGCTAACGGAAGGTGGCTGGTGAATGGTGAGCAATAAACACTTCCAACACTAGCCACCAACCTTTGTTCAAGAGTCATTATAACTAACTGTGAAATCGCCCATCTGTTTTTCTTCGACTTCCGAAACCCAGACGATACTTTGCAATTATAGTTTTGTTCGGAGAGGATATCGATAAGCGTTTCGGAAGAAGATTTGTTTCTTCAAATTCATTGCCGTTGCCGCCGGGTTTGCGTGCCGAAATAAAAACAGCAATAGAATTATTTAATCCTAACCGGTAAACAGCTTCTCTGGCGCTGAAAGGGTCCACGCAAGCGTTAATCTTAACATTGACACTATCCGTGTCGTTTTTCTGACTGATCACTTTATAACTTTTAATAGTATCATTTGCCTATGCAGAAGCTGGAAAAAATTTTGTCCAGTATTTCATCATTTATTTTTTTTCCGGTTATTTCATCCAGACTATCCAGAGCTTCACGCAAGTCGAAAGCGGCGAATTCAGCAGACATGCCATGGGCGATGCTTTCCTTCGCGTTTTGAATGTTTTTGAAGGCTTTTTCTATTGCCTGTTTATGACGCAGGTTGGTAATCATCACACTGCCGGCATTTACATCTTCGCTGCTGACAGATAAATCCGTAATTGTGTTTTTCAATTCTTCCAATCCATTGCCTAACTTTGCTGAGATTTTCAGAATTTTTGTTTCCTGCGAAAATAGTTCTTTAATAATATTTTCTTCCCATTTCCGCGGCAAATCAATCTTATTAATTGCGACGATAATATTTCCCGATTTATTTTTATCAATAATAATTTTATCTTCGTCTGTCAGCGGTTTGCTTATATCCAGCATTACAATGACAACGTCAGCGTTAGCTAAACTTTCCCAGACAAGAGATATTCCTTCTTTTTCTATCGCGTTTTGCGGCTCTCTTATTCCTGCGGTATCAATTAAATGAACCGGAACGCCGTTGATGTTGATTGTATCCGTGATCAAGTCGCGTGTTGTTCCCGGAATATCGGTAACAATAGCTTTTTTCCTGCCGGTCAGGGAATTGAGCAGGCTTGATTTTCCCACATTTGGTTTGCCGGTGATTATAACGTTAACACCTTCGGCGTACGCTCTTGCCGAACTGTATGACGAAAGAAGCGATTGCATCCTTTCTAATGCCTGATTAATTTGCGGATGTGTTCCCGTGATTATTTCTCCGGATGTATCTTCGGTAAAATCGATGGCCGCTTCCAGCAAAGCCAGCGCGTCAATCAAAAGAAGGCGCAGGTCTTCTATTTCTTTGGAAAGCGATCCTTTTAACTGGGAAAGTCCCATGGCATAAGCTTTTGCCGATTTGGCGCAAATCATTGCCGAGAGCGCTTCCGCCTGTGATAAATCAAGGCGATTGTTGAAGAAGGCGCGCTGGGAGAACTCTCCGTGGCGAGCCAGGCGGCATCCCAGTTCCTGCAGTTGTGAGAGAATGGACTGGATAATGATTGGATTGCCGTGGCAGTTTATTTCTATAACATCTTCTCCCGTGAAAGAGTGGGGCTTGCGCATATAAGAGATTAAGACTTCGTCGAGAATAGTTTTGCTATCGGCAGAGACTATATCGCCGTGGTATAAATGATGGGATTTCCACGGACAGATTCCATTAGAAGGATGAAAGATGAGACTGGCGATTTCGAGAGCTTCCGGTCCGCTGATCCGGATTATTCCCACACCGGACAAACCGAAAGGAGTCGCAAGGGCTGCTATGGTATCCTGGCGGAGCACAGTAGAACACTTCCCCTTTATGTTGTGATCGTCAAATTATCCCGTATAAACCGGGTATAATATTCCGTAGCTTACCGCGGAATCTTTTTCCAATGCTTGCTTCGGGTTCATACCCGTGATTTTTTTTCTCTGACGTGCCTGGTATTGCCTGTTCTTGCAGGAAGAATAACAATTTTTCTAAATTTGCCCTCGCCGCGGCTTTGTGTAATCAGCGACTCATCTTCTTGCAATACCATGTGGATGAGGCGCCGGTCATGAGCATTCATATGGCCGATCGATACAGGCTTCATGGTCTTTTTTACTTTTTCCCTGATTCTTTCCGCCAAACCAAGCAGAAATTCCTCTCTTCTCTTCCGGTATTCTCCGGAATCGATCATGATCATTTTATGGTCAGTATGAAGTTTATTGATGGCTTTGTTCAATATATATTGAAGAGCATCAATATTCTGGCCGCGTTTGCCTATGAGCAACCCGCTGTTATCACCTTCAATGTTGAGAATTATTTTTTCCGCCGTTTCATTAACAGTTACCTGGCATTCCAATGGTATCCTCTGCAAAATGCCTTCCAGTAAATCCTTTGCTTGTGATGCGAGTATAGCGCTGGCAGTAGAATCATAAATGACGGCAGGCTCTGCCTGCTTTTTCGGTTTGTCCGTCATAATCTTTTTTTCAGGTATAATTTCTTTTTCAGTTATAACCTCTTTTTCAGGCTTCACCCGAGGTTCTATTTTAAACTCATTTTTGACTTCCGGATGATCCGTGAAAGAAAAATCGATATTCAGAGAAAGCAGCGAAGCTCTTATCCTGGCTTTTTTGGAAAACATACCCAGGAAGCCTCCGCTTTCTTCTGAAATAATTTCAATATTTAATTTTTCCCGCGGTACGCCAAATTCGCGACAGGCTTTTTCTATAGCCTCATCAATTGATTTTTCTTCTATTTCTAACGTTTTGGAATCCATCTTCAAACCTCTTATCAATATATCAATCAGCGAATTTTTTATTAATATAAATTTGCTGTCCGATGCTTAAAACATTATTTAATAACCAGTAAATAACCAATCCTGACGGAAAATTTAAAAATATAAAGGTGAACACAATAGGCATAATCAACATCATTTTTGCCATCATGGGATCACCCGTAGTTGGTGTCATTTTCTGTTGAATAAATTGCGTTGCGCCCATGATAATCGGTGTAATGTAATAAGGATCTTTGGCCGATAAATCCTGAATCCACCAGAACAATGGTGAGTGGCGCAGTTCAATGGCATAAAGGAGTGTATTGTACAGGCCGATAAACACCGGAATCTGAATTAACATTGGCAGGCAGCCGCTAAGAGGGTTGACTTTATGCGCCTTGTATAGAGCCATGGTTTCCTGGCCGAGTTTAGCCTGATCATTTTTATATTTCTCTTTTAACTCAACTAGTTTTGGCTGAAGTTTTTGCATTTCCTTCATAGATTTGTAACTTATGTTACCCAGCGGCCAGAAGATAAGTTTGATCAGAATTGTCAGTATGATAATGGCAACACCGTAATTACTGACATACTGATATAAAAATTTGATGAAAATCAGTAAGCCGATGGAAAGCCATTTTAGTCCCGGTATAAATGAATCAAACTCAACAGCTTCTTCTAAGGATATACCCTGTTTCTTGAGAAGAGTGTAATCCTTGGGACCAATAAACAAGGAATATTTCAAAGAATCCGACTGGTTCGGAGGGATAATACTCTTGGCTCCTTTAATTTCCACAGAGACCATGTTATTTTTGTCTTTGGAAATATTGATACTGGTCAGTGACGGGTCTTGCGGTATAACTGCCGCCATAAAATATTTATTCTCAAATCCACCCCAGGAAACATCAGGGCCAAGACTTGTATCCGTCGAGATATCCGAAACTTTCTTACGCTTGATGGACTTGGAGACATAGGCGACAGGTCCTTCATTACTATAGCGGTCTTTTTCTTGTTTTGGGTCCGCATACTCATACCAGTTTAAATGAGGTGTTTCGGTTACCGGTAAATTAGTCAGGTTGGAAATTTTTACGTCCAGTGCGATTGAATAATTATCCGGATTAAAAGTAAAAATCTTTTCTATCTTTAGCCCGTTAAAGGTACGTGAAAAAACCAAACTGTTTTTTTCTTTGGAATTTTTCATATCCAGGCTGGTTACATTAACGTCGTATACCGAATCAGCATTAATCTCAGGGGACGATTCGGGAAAAGTAATTGCCAGCGGATAAGGCATAGATTCGTTAAGTGCTACTAGTTCTATCGGTTCGTTGCTTTTTGCCTTGGCCGGTTGCTTCGTGCCGGTTATGGAATTCTTAATTGCAGGATAAATATCATCAGTACATTTTGTACATTCTTTCTTATATCCTTTGAGCTGAAACGATTTAACGGCCGCGCCCCTGGTGGAAAATATCGCCGTGTAATTTTCAGTTTCTACCTTGATATCTTTTGGCGCAGCTTCTTTTTTAGCGACTGTCTGTTGGATTGCAGGCTTTGACGCTGTTGCCATTGTCATGGTGTCAGGTGTTTTTACAGCTGTATCCTTGCTGATTTGTTTTGATTCTTGAGCCGGAGTTGCCTGTTTTTGTACCGGTGGTTTGATAAAAAATAACTGATATATCAAAAGTACGGCAAGTGACAGGACTATGGCCAGAATTGTCCTTTTATCCATTAATAACCTCCACTTTCAATTTATTTGGCGGGATCATAACCGCCGGGGTGCAGGGGGTGGCAACGAAGAATTCTTTTTATGCCCATGTACGTTCCTTTTGCCGGTCCATGCAGTTTAATTGCCGAGATGGTATATTCGGAACATGACGGATAGAATCGGCAGCATGGAGCAAAAAAGAAAGGTGATACGCAGATTTGGTACAAACGAATTATGGTAATAAGAAATTTTAACGAAATTGTCTTGAGCATAAATTATATATTAGTTTTCTGTGTGAATAGTTCAGTCAATTCTTTGCATGCTTCGGGATAAGTCAGGGGGGGCATATTTCTTCTAACCATGATGACGACATCGTATCCGGCGGGAAACAAACTTTTATTGAGGCGGAAATATTCTTTGATCAATCGTTTGATTCTGTTTCTTCTTACGGCGTTTCCCGCTTTTTTGGTTACGGTAAGTCCCAGCCTTCTAACCCCTTGAGAATTACTGCATGTTATGGCTGTAAAGTGTTGAGAACTTCTCCACACCCCCTCTTGGTAAATAGTTCTATATCTGCTATGATTAGTAATCCTTTCCAATTTCCGGTAAGATTGTTCTTTCATGCATACCGACGGCAATCATTAAGGTACCAAGGCCCTGAATTTTTTATACGGCTAAACGTTTTCTTCCTTTAGCTCTTCTGCGGCTTAAAACTTGCCTTCCGGATTTTGAGGCCATACGAACGAGAAAACCGTGCGTCCTCTTTCTTTTGGTATTTGTTTTGTTAGTTAATGTCTTTTTCATGGTTTATCCTCTAAAAGTGATGAACTAGTTTTTAAATCATAGTAGTATTTATTTGTCAAGATTAAATTGGTATTATAAACATGTCTTGAAAGAAAGATCAATCAAGTGTAAACTTAAAAAAGGCCGGAGAAGATCAGATGATCGCTGGCAGAATTTATCTGCTGGAGGAAAGTCCGAGCTCCACAGGGCAGGATGGTCGCTAACGGCGACTGGGGGCGACCCTAAGGAAAGTGCCACAGAAAATATACCGCCAGGCGTTTACGCCAGGTAAGGGTGAAAAGGCGAGGTAAGAGCTCACCGCTTTCCTGGCGACAGGAAAGGCATGGTAAACCCCATCCGGAGCAAGACCAAATAGGAGAACGTTAAGGGCGGCCCGCCCGATGTTCTCGGGTAGTGTCGCTAGAGGCGTGAGGCAACTCACGTCCCAGATGAATGATCATCACCACGCGCAGGGTAACCTAATCGTGGGACAGGACTCGGCTTATGATCTTCTCCCGTGCCTTTTATTATATGTGAAAATATTTAGTCATAATTTTTATTATGTGTTACAGTTTCTTGCCTTTGTCTTTGGCGTCCTTATAAATCCTCCACATACATAACCCGATAGCCAGAAAGAAAGAACACAACATAAAATTAGGCGTGGTTCCCAGGATTTCATCTACAAGATAACCGATGAATAAGAAAAGGAAGGAAGATAAGACCATGGCCAATCCCCAGGCCGATAACACCAAAATTCCACTTAGTTTGTTGAATTTATCCAGGTTTTCCTTTGGTTTTCTTCCTATCTGATAACCCTTCATTTCACTCAAGCCACATCAAAATATGAACATGAAAACGCGTTTAACAAACTTTTTATACCTGGCCAGCGGTTACTACACAGGCGTTATTTACTCTACCTGGATAAAGCTTATAAATCTTTTTATCAGGGCCATTCCCAGTTCTGTAAAGAGGGCGATTAATATAACGAAAAGAATGAATACGATGATCAATTCGCGGTTGCGTATTTTTTTATATTTTCTTTTTATTGTCCAAAGAACGATGCAGCCTATAACTAACGCGATCAGATGCGGCAAATAGTTCATTTCGTCCTCCTTATTCTTTGAAGTAAAATAATAATTCATATACAAACTATCATAGTTTGTATATGAATTATTATATATTGTATTTGATTAAAAGCCATTTTAATTTTTTTGAAAAAAAAGGCCGAATCGAAATTCGGCCTTTTTAGTTGATTCATTAATTTAAAATTAATTATTTGTCATCATCGTTGTCGTCGAAGGCACCGACTTCGGATCCTTCGGGAATCTTCGCCTCTAACGAACGGCTGATTCCACGAACCAAAAGCAACATAATGAAAAACAAAATAATCATAGAAGCGATTAGAATAAAGATGACCGTCGCCGTCCATGCTTTAGTTTCCTTTTCAATTTCCTTGGATACTTTCATCGCTTCATAGTTATATTTCTCAACATCCAATCCTAGTCCTACCCATCCAAAGCCGGCTGGATCGGGAAGATTGGATGCATAAAACTTGATTGGCGCGTAAGCTACAAACTTCGTAATTCCACCAAATTTGTACATTAATATTCCTGATTTCCCCGTTGCAGCTTCCTTGGCAATATTGAACATGTTTGGATCCATAAAACCAAGTTGGAACATATTTAACGCTTCCGCGCCTTTTTTGGCCAGTTCTGCTGCATTTTGAGATGAAAGTGTTGGCACAGTGGTTCCATCGGGTTTTAGTCCGACAATATGATAATCAGCCGGATGAGAAACAATATAACCGCGATTGTCTACCATGTAAGCGTAGTTACCGGTGGAAGGGTCTGTTTCAAATACCCTTTCCGCCTGCGTAGGAACAAGTTGATCGGTAAACGCGGCCAGATGACGATAGTCCAGAGAAAGTACAATCATGCCTGCGAAACCATTTTGATTAAATATCGGTGTCGCAAAACGGATAACTCCTTCAAATCTTTTTCCTTTTTCAAACGCTGCCTTATCCACATAAAAACCTGTTATCGGGGAAACATAAATTTCACCTTTGTTTAGATTTTTTGTTTTAGCGAAATAATCTTCAGATTTATATGTTGTATTGGCCGGATTACTGACATTTACCCTCTTGTTCGCCGGCACTGCCTGACCGTCAACGATTTTAATTTGTTCGGTGCCGCTTCTGTCAATCAGAGCCATTTCTTTGTACAGAGGGATCAATACCTGCTGCACTTTACCGTCACGTTTTACCCAGAGCAGTTTTTTATTTTCAGCGACAAACTGTTTGTAGACAGATTCCGTTGATGGAATAATTGTTGCAATTTGTAAATCTTTTTTGCATTCCGCCAGGAACTTAGCAATTTCGTTTGCCGTATTGACGGCTCTTGCCTTCATATCTTCCTGGGATTTATTATCGAGAACGTTAACAGTCCTCTCTTTTACAGTAACCCCCAGCTTAAACATGCCGTTGGCAATTAAGAAAGCCATTAATGATAAGGGGATTACGATAAGCAGGAAGAACACGCTTCCAATACTAAAAGACCGCTTATCTTTATTAGTTTTTGACATTACTTTTCCCCCTAACCTTTGTTATTTTGTGTTAAAATTTTTTTCATTAACCCAAAAAATAACGCATGTAAGGGTTAGCATACAGAAGTATAAGAGCTATAACCAAGCAATAAATAGCGATGGATTCAGCCATGGCCATACCAACCAGCATGGTTATCATGATTTTGCCCTGAACGCCAGGGTTTCTTCCAACGGCATTACATGCAGCATTACCGATCGATCCGATACCAAGAGCCGCACCGATAGCTCCTACTCCCATTACTAAACCAGCGCCAAGCATTGCTGCCAAAGTAAACAAGGCTTTAGAGTTGGAATCAGTTGCAGGAATAGCCTCTGATGCAAAAACGAACGGGCTTGATACAAGCAGAGCCGCGACTGTTGTTATTACTGTTAAAATTCCTCTACCTAATTTGTGTAACATTGTTTATCTCCTTTCATAATAAATTGTTTATTATTTCGTGCTTTCATAACATAAATAATTATTCATGGGAAAGAGAAATAATTTAAACTTTAGTTGGTTAAAAAGCATGCATAACTTATGCCATGTTTTTAACATAAATAAAATATTTCAATGTGATATATTTTTGAAAGTATGGCTGTGGGGAAAATATTAATCTAATCTATTGAGATTGTTTCAATTCACAATACAAAAGAGATGGAAAAAATTCAAAAAAAAATATTCGTGAGTGTTTTTTATAAACGGGAAACCAGAATATTTTAGAAATGGATTTAATATTTTGTTAAATAAATTATTATAAAACATTAAAATATATTTGCTGATAATGATCTTTATATGCAGACATTTGTTTAATCAGTTTGATTCTTACTGTTGATTTATCAGCAGTCATTGAATTTGCTTCTTATATTTCTATTGAAATTTTTTACCAAGGCCGTTAGTATAAAATTAAATAAAAGACCACTTTTTACATTAAAGGATGATCATGCAGGAGCTTTTAACGGCAGTTACTTATCCCATCGTATGGCTAATTTGTTCTCACATTTTGAAAATTGAAAGCGGTTTGGCAAAACTTCTAATTTCACTTACAGCGGCAATTCTGGTTTATGTCCTGATAGGCATCAGGCTTTCTCACAAAGAAGATAAAAAGGACAATGAAGATAGGTGACTTTTTTCGGCAGGATCAATAATCTAATCCATAAGGTCTTGGAAGCCCGCATCCTGTTTGCGAGCGCCGCGGTAATTATCCTGATTCTACTTCTGGCGTTAACAGTGAACAGCGCCCGTGAGAAAGAAATGGTAGAGCTCTTCAGCCACCAGCAATTTGCCCATGTAAAAAATACTGCAACAAGAATGACCGATGTTTTCCTGCAGGTTGAAAAAAACATCGCTTTATTTTCGAACTTCAAACCTGATCTGCAAAAACCTTCCGCAGAAATGGATCATTATTACAAAATACTGTCTGCCGGCTGGGGAAATACTCTTAATGCAATTGTTTTTTTTGATGCAGCGGGCAGGGTAAATGATATTTATCCGCCTAATATTCCTGTGTTGGTGAATTTATCCGATCACTTTAAAATTATCCGAAATCAACAGAAATCTTACCTTGGTCTGGCTATAACGGAGCAGTGGAATGTGGCCGGTCTGAAAGACAGATATCTGATAATCGGGTCTCCTCTGCAGGGTCAGGACGGTAATTTTGCCGGGGCATGGATAGCTTCTTTTTCTTTGACGGCGGTTGTCGATAAATATGAAAAACAAGCCAGATACAATGAAATGGGAGAAGTATGGCTGGTAGATGAAAAACAGCAGATAATTGTTCATAACGATCCGGCATTTATCGGGAAAAACATACAGGATCTTTTGAGTAACGATAAAGGAACACCTGTCGATCTTTCATCTGACAATGGTGATTACTTTGAAGCTATAGTTCGCCAGAGTGATAAAAAACAGCAACGCAGCGTGGTCGCTTTTCATCCGTTGCAGGCTGGAGATAAGAAATGGATTCTTTGTGTTATAACTCCGTACAGTCAGGTAATTTCGCCCGTCCGCAAAACCTTTGTTTATACGCTTTTTATTTCATTACTGCTGATTCTGGTGGTTATTGTTGCCGGTATATCTTTTGCCTACAAAGAAGGCAAGAGACTGCGCGTCAAGGAAGGGAAGAAGAGGCTCCGCGAACGGGAGGATTGGCAGGAAAAACTGCTGCGGGAAAAGAAAATCATGGAAGGAATTATAGAAGGTTCACCTATTCCCAGCTTTGTCATTAACAATGCACATAAGGTAATTTTATGGAATCGAGCCTGTACTGAACTTACCGGTTATTCAGCTGAAGATATGCTTGGTACCAATAATCAATACAAACCGTTTTATCCAACAAAAAGACCTGTTATTGCGGATTTAGCAATAGACAATGAAAGAGAGGATTTAAGTAAATATTATGGAGTTAAGCAAATAAAAAAATCGGACAATGTGTTGGGTGCTTATGAAGTAATCGATTACTTTGAAAATCTTGGTGGCCGAAGTCGTTTTTTGTATTTTTTAGCGGCTCCTATTTATGATGAAAAAGGGGAAATCATAGCTGCAATCGAAACGCTGCAGGATATTTCGCGCGAAAAAGAGATGACCAGAAGCCTAAACGAATATGCGGAAACATTACAAAACGAATTGGTAGAAAACATTGAACTGCGTAGGCAAATTGAAGAACTTTACAACTATTTGCAGTCGATAATAAATAGTTTGCCGGATAAAATTTATGAAATCGATGAAAACGGCATCATTAACTATATGAGCAGTGGTCTAAAGAAAGGAGGTACCCAAACCCGTGATTTCAAGGGAAAATATTTTATAGATTTTGTTACCCCCGGATACGAAGAAATCGTTTTGTCCAAATGGCAAGATGCAAAAAAAGGTATTTATGACTCCTATGAAATTGAAGCAACGGGTAAAGACGGTCGCAAGCATAATCTTCTGATTACAACTTCTCCTGTTACAGGGATCAATCATTTCATATTGGTGCAACGTGATATAACCGAATTTAAAAATCTGGAGAAGGAGCTTTATGAAAGTCAAAAACTGTCAGCTTTGGGACAGTTATCGGCGGGCATAGCCCATGAGATACGCAATCCGCTTTCTTCTATAAAAATGAGCCTGCAGATACTGGCCAAGCGCATGAGCCCTGAAGGGAATGATTTGAAGAGATTTAAGATCGCGGAAAAAGAAGTGGAACATCTGGAGATGCTGGTCAATAATATTTTAGCATTTGCCAAACCGGTGGAACCGAAAAAAAGCCCTATAGCATTGTCGAAGATTCTGGAACAGGCAATAGCTTTGTCGGAAAAAGGAATCACAGATAAGAAGATTGAGATACAGACAGAGTACAATGATATTCCTCTTGTGACAGTTGACGCGCATATGATGGCTGACGCGTTCCTGAATATTATACGTAATGCGGTGGAAGCATCGAAGGAACACGGCAAAATCATAGTTTCGTTGCACTATTTTGATGAAACTCGTCAGTCGGTGGCTGTGGAAATTAAAGATAACGGAAGTGGAATTGATGCGGAGGATATGCCGCATATATTTAATCCTTTCTTTACGCGTAAAAATTATGGTACCGGTTTGGGACTTTCTCTGGTAAAGAAAATAATTGATATTCATCAGGGAACTGTTGATATATCCAGTAAGAAAAATGAAGGAACGAAGGTGCTTGTCATTTTGCCTTTGGGAACCGAGAGTGCCCATTCACTCGTTACAAGTAATGAATAAGGTAATATAGTATGCCGAGTATTCTTGTTATTGATGATGACGCTTCCATTGCGGAGACACTTGATCTGTATCTTACCGAAGAAGGTTATAAAGTCCGTACCGCGCTGACCGGTACTGAAGGCTTGAATAAATATGTGCAGGAACAACCGGATGTCGTCATTCTGGATATCCGCCTGCCGGACATTGACGGATTCACCGTTCTGGAAGATCTCAAGGAAGAAAATGAAAACGTCAAGGTCATCATGATAACCGCTTTTCACGACATGGAAACGACCATTAACGCGATGAAGAGCGGCGCTTTCGATTACATTCACAAACCGGTCAATGTTGATGAACTGGATCTGGCGATCAAAAAAGCCCTGAAATCCCTGGAGATGGAAAAAAAGATTGACGGACTTTTGATGGAGCCATCCCGAAGTTTCCGCGTCGGGGATATCATCGGCACCGGCAATGAAATGCGGGATATTTTTAAAACCATCGGCACGGTATCGCAAAGCCGCACCACCGTCCTGATTCAGGGAGAAAGCGGAACAGGCAAAGAATTGATTGCCAAAGTCATTCATAGCAATACATCACCCGACGAACCTTTTATCGCGGTAAACTGTTCCGCCATTGTAGAAACCCTGCTGGAATCGGAATTGTTCGGCCATGAAAAAGGATCTTTTACCGGCGCTATCGCCCGAAAACTGGGCAAATTTGAGCTGGCACGATACGGTTCTGTTTTCCTCGATGAAATAAGTGAAATGTCCGTCAACCTGCAGGCGAAGCTCCTGCGTGTTTTACAGGAAATGGAATTCGACAGAGTGGGAGGAAAAGATAAAGTCAAAGTCAACGCCCGGATCATAGCCGCGACCAATAAAGATTTAAAGACTCTGGTTAATGAAGGAAAATTTAGAGATGATTTGTATTATCGCCTGAATATCGTGTCCATTACTCTGCCGCCGCTGCGCGCGCGCCGTCAGGATATTCCGCAACTGATTGATTACCTGCTGGCCAAAATTAATCTGGATCTGCACAAGAAAATTATCGGAGTCTCCGGCGAGGTGATGGAAATATTCATGAATTATAACTGGCCGGGCAATGTCCGGGAACTGGAAAATCTGCTGGTGCGCGCCTGTGTTGTGGCCAAAGGGCAGGTTCTGGGAGTCAGTGACTTTCCCGAGTTGGGCAAAGATGATCAATCCAAACTTCCGGGTGATGTGACAACTGATTTATTTAAACCGTCGGAGCCGGGCAAATTTTTAACCCTCGATGAAGTGGAAGAGCGCTACATCAGAAAAGTTATTAAAGAGACGGATAAAAACAAAGGTGAAATTTGCGATCTATTGGGAGTTTCCAGGCCGACGTTGGAGAGGAAACTTGAAAAGTATGGGATCACCTTTGAGCGCGAGTAGGGGCTCCAATACCATTCCGCTTTCTTTGGCTAACTTTGTTGGCTTCGTCGTCGGCTTCCTCAACGTATTTTAATATACGCCTGTGGAGCCTTCTCCTTGCCGCCTCGTTATCCTTTGAAATCGAAATGGTATAATAATGGCGAAGCGAATATTGTGAACAACCCCAAAAGTTGTCATTCTTGTTTCCGAATATGGAAGAAAGTTAAAAAAAATAGGGTGTTGTCCCTAATTTTCCCGAAATATTTTTAGTAATATTTCTTGAAAATGTTGTTTTGATTCAAGCTCATTAATATGGTAGATTTTTAATATAATTAATGTTAATTAATAAAAAAAGGTGAAGGATATTCCGTTAAATAAATATGCAAGTTAATTCGTTTCAGATCATCATAGAGTTTGAACTTGATCAACAGATAGTTTTTTCACTTGGCCAGCAGTTGAAAGAACTACAAAAAGCATTAAATGGAAAGCTCTCTATACTGAACACACCCCGTATGGCTGCCCCGCCTACGCCGAGGGCATTAATCAAGAGCGCAGATACGATTCTTACTATAAGTTTGGATCGACTTGAAATTACGACTACACCACTTCAACATATAATGAACAATTACGAGTCCTGCGTAAAATTTTTTAAATCAAGAATTGAATCAATTCTAAAAATCCTACGAATCGAAGATTTAAACTACAAATCACTTGGCGTTATTTCTGACATCCAATTTCCGTATAATGAAGAAAATATTTCCGGCATTAAAGTTATTGAACCAATATTTGATCGTCTTATTAATATTCAACGAAAAGAACGAGACCTAGCATCCTTTCAACTACTTTTCGGTTTTATGGAAAAAAATTTTTATACAAACTACATTATTTCGGGTTACGAGATTAAAAATATTCAAATCCCCTCATCACCACCCCAAAATAACGTTGGATTTGTCGCCATTGACACAAAAAGTATTCCTATATCGGAATCAGGTATCGGTATAAAAATTGACATAAATAATAAAAATAAAGAATCTAATAAATCCCCATTCGAAGATGCAAATTCAATTCTCGATGAAAGTATTAATAAATACAATTCACTTGGGGAAATATTAAATCTGGAGGATTTCTTTAAATGCTTTCAACAGTCAGAAAAAGACAAACTTCATTAGGCGAAATAATACCTTTCCCCTTACAAAAAACAATTGACGTTTCTACTCGTAGTTTCTTCACAGAAGATTTAATAAATGAGCTACTTTCTGAACCAGAGTTCGAAGAGAAACTTCAAGATAGAGTCGACAGATATATTGCAGACTA
>JQDQ01000240.1 GCA_000747625.2 Smithella sp. SCADC | reverse complement strand
CGCAGCGGTTTTTACTGCCTCCGTTCCAACCGTCTGGATTTCAACGAGCAGGCGTTGTTCGACATCTTCAGCATGCTCACCGGCATTGAAGAGGCCTTCCGGAGCATGAAGTCTGAGCTGGGGCTGCGTCCCGTTTATCATCAGAAGGAACGACGGGTGGACGGACACCTGTTCATCACTGTCCTGGCCTATCATGTGCTGCACGCCATTCGCTTCAAGTTGGGCAAGCGGGGAATAACGCAAAGCTGGTCCACGATCCGCAAGGGGCTCTCTACACACATGCGCATCACCACCACCATGAAAAGAGACGACGGCAAAATGATCCACATTCGCAAATCGACCCGGCCGGAACCTTTCCACGTTCAGATTTATGACGCCCTGAATCTCCCCCATCGGCCCGGGAAAACGATCAAGACCGTTTTGTGAAAGTTATCAACATGTAGTGCCTAAACGCATGGCATGAACAATGCAACTACCTGACTTCGCCTATGAATATTTTTAAGACCATGAACTTGGGTTACACCCTGTTGCCGAAAAAGCCAGGGAAATCGCACTGGCTAAAAAACTGAGTACGCAGGCATTTCACTTGGCAAAGTCTCGTTATGGTCAGGACATGAATGAACAGTCGCTCTTGACAGCCTCCTAGAAAGGGTTTAGAAATCGTCGATACACAGCATATTGCTTTTACGTCAACAGAGAAAGAGCAGATTAAAATCCATTGGGAAAAAAGAAAGTCTGATCTTCTCTCTCGGATACATTGGCGTAGAGTAATCTGCACTACTAACTAAAAAATTCATCGGGGGAAATTCCGGTGATAGTATACTTAATTACCGACAATCCTAACGTTTTCACTTTTACAATAATCAGATAAAAATTAATTTTATCAACCGCTTGTAACAAATTCATCATAACTATAATTTGCCCTTAAAAAAGACCTTTCCAATAGACTCATTAATGTGTATAATATGAGCAAATGATACACATAGGAGGCAAGAAATGAGAACAAATGTCGTGGTTGATGACAATTTGATGGCATCCGCCCTCAAGGCATCCGGCTTAAAAACAAAAAAGGGAGCCATTGAAGAAGGATTGAAATTGTTGGTGCAAATGCAGAGCCAGAAAGCAATCAAAAGTTTTAGGGGAAAGCTCAAATGGAGCGGGAACCTGGCTGAGATGAGGACAGATAAATGATGCTCGTTGATTCGTCTGTCTGGATCGACTATTTCAACGGTAACAAGACGTCGCAAACTAATTGGCTTGATTCTTCACTGGGAAACACTCCAATAATCATCGGTGATCTCATTCTGACTGAAGTGCTTCAGGGATTTCAAAGCGACAAAGATTTCAAAACAGCGAGTGATCTTCTGTTACGCATCCCTTTTATGCCGATGATAGGTTATGACATAGCCCTGGAAAGCGCCACGAACTATCGACTTTTGAGGAAAAAAGGCATTACAGTGCGTAAAACGATAGATGTCATTATTGGAACTTTCTGTATTCATTACCAATTGTCATTGTTACATGCTGATCGGGATTTCGATCCCATGGTAAAATTATTGGGACTGAAAATAATTAAAACATAGATGATTCTAAATGGTGTTTGATCTGGCGCGCGTCTTTCGTCACCAGACATTGTTTGGGTGTTAAACATTACACTCACTATAGTTCCTTGATATCTATTGTCAATATTTTTAGGTAACTTACCAGCATTAACTAAAGATTGCTTTATTCCTATGCCTGAATCAGCAACACAAATTCGAATATTATGATCAGATGGATTATATCGGCCACAAACCCAAAATCCAAAATCTGATTTGGCATGATCATTAGCATTTGTTAATAATTCTGTAATCCACATGCGTAAAAGATATTTTTCACCTTCATTTACATTGTTTGCCCGACCCGCTATAAAATCAGATAAAGACTCTGGTACCATAGGTTCCATTCGATGAAGCAGCCTTAGCTCAATATTATTTGCATCTATTGCATCATTGATATTAGTTGACTGTGTTATTTTCAATAATCCTGATGAAATAATATATTGTTTGGTTTCGTTATGAGCAGGCATTTTTATACTGACTTTTTTGTTGCGTTGTAGACGTTTCATGGCAAAGTCTGCCAGCAATATGGTCCCACATGGTGATATCCAATTAACTTTTTCTGCATTGAGAACAACCTCGGAATCGCTGTCTAATTCTTTTGCCAAGCGTTGCATTAAAGTACGCGACCAACGTTCATTTACAAGCCGTGGTAGTATTATTTCTTTGTTTTTTTAAAAATATTCTTAAAATTCATACAGCTTATTTCCCGGTATCACCGTAAACTTATTTTTCAGCAGAACTTCAATGGCTTTTTCGGGAGCATCGAAACGGAAGATGATGACGGCGTTCTGGCCGCTTTTTTCAACAAAAGCGTAAAGATATTCCACATTGACGCCTTCTTTGGAAACAACTTCCATGATGCTGTGCAGTCCGCCCGGTTTGTCGGGAACTTCCACGGCGACAACGGGGGTTTTGCTGACGCGAAAGCCGCTGTCTTTGAGCACCTTGTTTGCTTTTTCGACATCATTGACTATCAAACGCAAAATACCGAAATCGACTGTTTCCGCCAGCGACAGAGTGCGGATATTGATGTTGTTATCTTTCAGGACGCGCGTGGCGTGCTCCAGCGTGCCGGGTTTATTTTCCAGAAAAACGGATATTTGTTCTACTTTCATTGTATCCCCCTTGTGTGTAATCAAATGCGGCGTTTATCAATAATTTTTGCATCAGCTTTCTGAAGAGTGTTGGGCTGAACAAGTTTGACGCGCGCGGCGATGCCCAGGTAATCCTTCATGTCCTTGGCAATTCTTTGTTCAATTTTCTGCAATTCTTTGACGCTTCCGGAATCACTGCATATCTTATCGTTGACTTCCACCTGCAAATCCAATGAGTCCAGTGCGCCCACTCTATCAATGATGACCTGATAATTTGGTTCCAGTCCCTCGATATTCACCAGAATAGCTTCTATCTGCGAGGGGAAAACATTGACGCCGCGGATAATCAGCATATCGTCGCTTCGTTTCAAGACCCTTTCCATTTTGACGTGACTGCGTCCGCAGCGGCATGGCTCGGTAATCAGGCGCGATATGTCGCCGGTACGATAACGAATGAGCGGATTGGCTTCTTTGGTCAGCGTGGTGAAAACCAGTTCGCCTTCTGAGCCTTCGGGAAGAACGTCGCCGGTTTTCGGATCGATTGTTTCGACAATAAAATGGTCTTCAAAAACATGCATTCCGTTGCGGCCTTCCAGACACTCCATTGCCATACCCGGGCCGATGACTTCCGATAATCCAAACAGATCAAGCGCGGTTATGCCGAATATTTTTTCAATTTCATCACGAATCGCGTTGTTCCAGGGTTCCGCACCGAAAATACCCACGCGCAGTTTCAGGGATTTCATGTCTATGCCCAGAGCCTTTCCTTCTTCGGCCAGATGCAAAGCGTAGGAAGGTGTCGAACAGATTACGGTCGGTCCGAAATCCTGTAAAATCATTAATTGCCTTTTGGCGTCTCCTCCGGACATGGGAATGACGCTGGCGCCGATTTTCTCCGCACCGTAATGCAATCCCAGACCGCCGGTGAACAGGCCGTAGCCGAAAGCGTTATGGATAATATCGTTTTTGGTAATGCCTGCGGCAACCAGACAACGCGCGACAAGATCGGACCAGGTTTCAATATCGCGTTTGGTGTAACCGAAAACAGCCGACTTTCCACTGGTGCCGGAAGATGCATGCAGGCGGACAACGCTGCTCATGGGTACGGCAAACAATCCAAAAGGATAATTATCACGTAAATCTTTTCTGGTGGTGAAAGGAAGCTTTTTCATGTCGGCGATGGATTTGATATCGTCGGGTTTGACTTTGGCGGCATCAAAAGATTTTTTATAAAAGCCCACCGAATGGTAAACTTTTTCCAGAACCTGCTGTAGTCTTTTGACCTGCAGGGACTTGATGACTTCGCGGGGCATGGTTTCAAACTCTTCGTTGTAGATCATGGTAAAGCCTCCATTTTTTATATCGGACCTGAGGATGTGTCGTGTATTGTCATTTCGTACAAGCAAAGCCGCGATACGGAATCCAGGAACAAAATATAACTGGATTCCCCGGTCAAGCCGGGGAATGACAGCGGTATCTAGATACCGCCGGCATTCGACAGGCTTTGGGCCGTTCTCTCCGGCGCATACCGGATACGCCGGCATGACGATTTTGGTAATGCTTGTTCTTGTTGCGATCCAGCCTCAATTGGGAAGAAGTCTAACAAAACTTTATGCCTCTGGCAAGAAGCTTTCTTGTAAAAAGAAGATATTATGTGTTGTTTTGCTGTAAATAATTATCGGCAAGAAAAATTCCTAATACGGTTTTAGCGTCAATTATCTCGCCGTTTTCTATTAGTTTGCGCGCGTGGGAAAAACTGACAGGCATTATTTCAATGAATTCGTCTTCGTCGGGAGTAAGCGGCGCATGGATCAGATCTTGGGCCAGAAAAAAATACATGTATTCATTGCAGTATCCCGGCAGCGGGTAGCCTTCAAAAAGTTTAACAAGGATGTTTGCTTTAAAGCCTGTTTCTTCGGCCAACTCGCGTTGAGCGCAGACAGCCGGAGCTTCTTCCGAGCCATCCAGTGAGCCGGCGGGGATTTCCAAAAGATGCTTTTTAACGGCGTTGCGGTACTGTTTTATTAAGAGCAGTTCGTTTTTATCATTGATAGCGATAATAGCAACGGTGGGATTGTGGTTTATCCAACTCTGCCGTGTTTTTTTGCCGTTAGGCAAATCAAATTCTTCTTCCCAAACATCGAAAATTTTACATTGGTACGCCAGGGTTGCTTTCTTTTTTTTCATCAATCCATCGTTTATTTCAATTAGTCTTGATTATGGATAGCAAATGCCGTTCGATTTCTTCCTTGGGCAGAGCTCCGGTAACTCGTTGCACCATTTTGCCTTCCTTAAAGAAAAGCATAGTCGGAATGCTGCGAATTCCATACTGAGAAGCGGTAAGCGGGTTTTCATCCACATTGAGCTTAACCACCTTGACACCGTTAGCGTAATCGGAAGCCAACTCATCAATTATGGGGGACAATGTCCGGCAGGGACCGCACCATGGAGCCCAGCAATCCACGAGAACGGATGTGTCGGAAGTCAAAACTTCACGGGCAAAAGTCTGGTCGGTCACGTCGAAAGGCATAACTTTTTGCTGGGGAATAATTAACGGCTCGCCGCATTTGCCGCATAACGGCTTTTGATGCAGACGATCCTCAGGCATTCTGTTTTTTGTACCGCATTTTAAGCATCGAATAATTAATTCCTCCAGTGATGCGCCGCATTTACCACAGAGAGACCGTCCTTGCATTTTTTTGTGCGGTATTCTGTTTTTTGTACCGCAATTAAGACAGCGGATAATTATGTTGTCAGTCATATCAATGAGCCCCTGTTGAGATTATCTCTTTTTTGCCTGAAAAAGGCAAATTATATAGCAACGTTCACAGCAGTAGGCTTAAGTATTCGCACAAGTTCCGCTGTGTGCATTTTTGCCAGCAAACCACGGCTTCCCGCATTGATAAATATTTCCGGCAAGTCCGGTATGGTCTTTTCCATATATACCGGCATTGCTTTTCTTGTGCCGAATGGCGACGTGCCGCCTACTTTATAGCCCGTGTGTTTTTCTGCCACCGCCGGATTGCAAGGAAAAACCGATTTTACGCCGATGGTTCGGGCCAGCGATTTTGTAGAAACCTCTTTATCGCCGTGCATCAGGATAATCAGCGGTTTGCCTGTTTCATCCTCCATGATCAGAGTCTTAATAATGAGATGTTCATTAACTCCCAGTTTTTGTGCCGATGTTTTTGTTCCTCCCCTTTCTTCGTAGGGGTAAGTATGCAAAGTAAAATCAGCCTTTTGCGCCTTGAGAACTAAAACAGCCGGTGTTGCCGGTATTTTCTCTTTACTCATCAGGCATATAATAACAACTAACGATAAAAAAGCAACATATGCCGGTGAGTCGGCTTTCCTGTTTTTTTATTTCATTTTCTTGATTTTACTTTTGTTTTAAGTTATTTGTGCACAAAAATCTGTCGGGGGGAAAATTGGGGTGCAAATTAATCCTTGCATGAAGCATAAACTTATCCGCGATTCCGTGCGGGATTTCGCGGAAACCGAGCTTGCACCTATTGCCGCCGATATAGACCGCAATGCCGTCTTTCCTCTTGATGTCATTAAAAAAATGGGGAAACTCAATTACTTTGGCCTGCAGGTGCCGAAGGAATTCGGCGGTGTGGCCATGGATTCAGTCAGCGCCTCAATAGTTATTGAAGAAATCTCCCGTGTTTGTGCCGCGGTAGGGTTGTGCATTGCAGTGCACAACGGAGTTGCCATCTATCCGTTTTTGCAGTTTGCTAACGCTGAACAAAAGAAACGCTATTTACCAAAACTCGCCGGCGGAGAATTTATCGGTGCCTTCAGTCTGACCGAAGCCAATGCCGGGTCTGATTCCGCCAGCGTGGAAACAACAGCAATCAGGAAAAAAGATGGGTATGTTTTAAACGGCACAAAAATATTTGTTACCAACGGCGGCGTTTGTGATTTGGCCTTGATTTTTGCCCTGACCGGTTTTGAACCGGGTCGTCCTCAAAGCAGTGTTTTTATTGTCGAGAGTAATTATGCCGGTTTTTTACGCGGCGAACTGGAAGATCTTTGCGGCATGCGGGCCAATCCGGTTTCATCTTTGTTTCTGGAAGATTGTTGTGTTCCGGAAAAAAATCTGCTGGGAAAAGTCGGCGATGGAATGAAAATAGGCCTGTCCACGTTGGATACAGGCCGCATCGGTATCGCCGCGCAGGCATTGGGAATCGCTCAGGGAGCATTTGAGGCTGCGGTGAAATATGCGAAGGAAAGGCAGCAATTCAAAAAGCCTATCGCCTCACTGCAAACGATTCAGAATTACATTGCCGATATGGCTACTGAAATTACCGCTGCGCGCCTGCTTTTATATCGCGCCTGTTCTTTAAAGGATGAAAAAGTACCTTTTGGCTGTGAGGCATCGATGGCGAAACTATACTGCAGTTCTGTTGCCTCTAAGGTTACTTCTTTGGCCGTGCAGATTCATGGTGGTTATGGATACAGCAAGGAATACGATGTGGAAAGGTATTTCCGTGATGCTAAAGTTACGGAAATTTATGAAGGCACCAGTGAAATTCAGCGCCTGGTAATCGCGCGCTCAATACTTTCTCAATTAATATTATAAAAATATGTTGAATCTGGTAGTTTGTTTAAAACAAGTTCCCATGGTTACCGAACTGCCGTGGGATGAGAAGACCGGCACATTAAGACGCGATCTGGCTGCGGGAATGATGAATCCTGCCTGCAAGCACGCACTGGAAGCCGCCCTGCAAATCAAGGAACAGTATTCCGCTAAAATAACCGTGATTACAATGGGACCGCCTGCCGCTGAAGAAGTGTTACGCGAAGCCATGGCTTTGGGTGCCGATGAAGCAATTCTGATTTGTGACCGGCTACTGGCCGGATCGGATACTTTTGCTACTTCTCTTGTCTTGAAAGAAGCGATAAAAAAGAAATGTCCCAAATTTGATCTTATCCTTTGCGGCGCATATACGGCGGATAGTGAAACAGCACAGGTAGGTCCGCAATTGGCTGAGGAACTGGACTTGCCTGCTGCCGCATACGTGGAGAAACTGGAAATTTCCGGCCGGACATTACGCGTGCGCCGTATGGTGGATAATTTTCGTGAAACACTGGAGATGGAATTTCCGGCGCTAGTGACGATTTCGATGGAAAATTACAAGCCGCGATTCACGAAGCTGGCCGGTTTGGAAAATGCTTTTTGCGGCAACGGAGTCGTTGTTCTGGATGCGGCAGCTCTGGGCATCAAGGCATCGTCAATGGAACAGAAAGGCTCGCGCACCAAGGTACGCAAGGTCTTTTTGAAAAAAGCGCAGAAAGAAAACGTGCTAATTCAAGGAACGGCTTCTTTGGTGGTTACGGAATTTCTCGATAAATATCAGCGAAAAATAAGTACGGCAATAGGTAAATCTATAGAGGAAAAAAAGCTCGATGAAAAAGAGCAATAAAAAAAGCATCTGGGTATTTGGCGATTATCGCAATTATTATCAAAACCGCGTGACCTTGCAGTTGCTTTCCAAAGCGGTTGATCTTGCTAAAATAATCAAGGCGGAAGTGTGTGCTTTAATTTTCGGTCATGAAATTGACGAATGGATTATGGAATATACCGCTCATGGAGCCGACAGGATTCTGGCGATAGATGATCCCGCTTTAAAAAGTTACAGCACCGAAAGATACCTGGCAATCATTGAAGCTCTGGCCAACCAAAGAGATCCGGAAATTATTCTAATCGGCGCGACAGATTTTGGCCGTGAGTTTGCTCCGCGATTGGCCAAGCGCTTGAAAACGGGCTTGTCGGCCGATTGCGTGGGTCTTGAGATAACTGAAGATGGGCTTTTACTGCAATTGGCTCCTTCGTTTGGCGGCAACATGCTGGCGGAAATTATTACGGAGCGCCATCGTCCGCAAATGGCCACAGTAAGACCGGGAACATTTAAGGAAATACCGCACGATTATGAAAGAAAAGCTCTGGTTGAACGTCTGCCGTTGATGAAAAACCTGCCTAAACCACGTGTTCGTCTTGTTGAGTATGAACGTTCCGTGGAAAAAGAACATACCATTGAAAACGCCTCTATTATCGTCTGCGGCGGCCGTGGCATGGGCAATAAGGAAAAATTCAAAAGATTGCAGGAACTGGCCAAACTTTTAGGAGGCAATGTGGGCGCGACCAGACCGGTGGTTTACGCCGGTTGGGCTGACCATAGTGCTCTGGTAGGTCAGGCCGGTAAGCATATCAAACCGAAGATTCTTTTTTCCTTCGGCATCAGCGGTGCGATTCAGCACACCGCCGGTTTGGGAGAAGCTGATTTTATTGTTGCGATCAATAAAAATCCCCAGGCAACAATGATGAAAATGGCCGATGTCGCCATTGCCGCCGATGCCAGTGATGTTCTCCACAATTTGATTAAAGAACTCAAGAAGCGAATCAGAGAATAATACATCACACAACAGCCCTACAGATTAAATTTATTCAGGTACGGGAGCTTTAACATAACGAATACCCATCCAAAGTATTACAACCACGAATATTAAGCGCAGTATATTGTCGGAAAACAAATAGGCGAAATTTCCGCCAAGATAAGTGCCTAAAATAATTCCGGGAATAAGACCGACAAGAATTTCTGTTGCAACGTTTCCCATCCTCCAATGAGTGAAGGCTCCGATACTACCCGTGGGAACCATGACTAAAAGCGATGTTCCCTGTGCCGTATGCTGGGTGAAACCGGTCAGAATAACCATCACAGGAACCATTATTGTTCCACCGCCAACGCCCATCATTCCGGAAAGAAATCCGGTAAAGGCACCGGCTATTAAGAATATGAATATTTTTGTATAACCGGATGCCGGAGGGATAATATCGGACAGGTATGGTTTTAAGAGTAAAACTGCGGCGCAACAAAGCAAAAAGACTCCGAAATATTTTTTCAGTTTCCATGCTGGCAGAGCATGCGTGTAGCGTGCGCCCAGAGGAGCTGTGCACATTGCCGTTAAAGCTAAAAGGGCGGCGGCTTGAATATCAATTGTTCCATTTGCAGCATAGGTAATTGCTCCGCCAAGTCCCGTAAAAACCAAAGCAACCAAACTGGTACCGTGAGCCTTGTGTTGACTAAGCTTCAGCACTTCGACCATCAGCGGAATCATAATCAGGCCACCACCTATGCCGATCAGGCCTCCAAATGCTCCGGTGATAAGTCCGATTACAAAACTAATGATTATTGTTGCCATTGTGCATCTTTCCCCGCGCCAGCGATGCAAAAATTCCTACACAACAGATAACAGCCAGTATGGCGAAAATGAATTTGGCACTTTTTAAAAGAAGATAATTATTAGCTGCAGAGATAGGATAGTCCCCTAAAATGACGGCAAAAACCAGCATGGTAATTCCCATGCTGAACATTTGACCGGTAAGTCTCATGGTGCCCACAGTAGCCGAAGCAACACCATAATATTTTTTTTCCACGGCACTCATGATTGCATTAACGTTCGGTGAGGAAAAGAGAGCAAAACCTAAACCAAGTACAATGAGGTAAAAGACAATGCAATAAATGCTTGTATTGTTGTTGATAAAAATTAACGGAACAAGGCCTATGACAGTGAGAACCATGCCTATTGATGAAATAATTTGCGGTTCAAAACGGTCGGACAGTCTTCCGGCGACAGGCGAAAGAAGCGCCTGCACAACAGGTGCAGCAACAAGAATAGAACCTGTTTGCGATGGAGACAGCATCTTAATGTGTTGCAAATAAAGGCTAAGTAAAAATGTAACTGCAAATGTAGCACAGTAATTAATCAGGGCGGCTAAGTTGGAGAAAGCAAAAACCTTATTGTTCAAGAATAAGTGTATATCCAATAAAGGGGAAGGGCTTTTCAACTGCTGAAATATAAATAAAGCCAGGCAAAGAAGACCTGTGCCAATTAAAAATAATGCATTTAACGATGGTAACTGAGAAAGTCCATATATGATGGAGAAAAGAGCAATTGCATAAAGCAGAGAACCGGCATAGTCAAAATGTTTACCATTGATTCCGGACCATTCTTCTTTGATTGTTGCCGTGGCAATTAATGTAATGATTAAACCTAATGCTGCCGTAAAAAGAAAAATGAATCTCCATCCAAAATGCTCCGTCAGCAAGCCGCCGACAAATGGGCCGATGGTTAATCCGATATAAACAGCCGCTACGTTGATGCCTATTATTTTACCACGTTCTTCGAGGGGATAAGCCGATACCAGCATAGCCGTGCCGGTGCTGAAGATCATTGCTCCACCGACTCCCTGAACGGTGCGAGCGGCTATCAGGAAAAATTGCGAAGGTGACAATATGCAAAAAGAAGAGGCTACAGTAAAAATCAATGCCCCATAGATATAAAATCGTCTTCGCCCATATATGTCGGCCAGTCGGCCTAGAGGAATAAGAGTCATGGTAGCGGCCAGAATAAACGATGTTGCCACCCAACTCAGAGACAGGGCTGTCATGGACAGTTCGTTGGCGATAGCGGGCAGGGCGACATTGACGGCCGAACCCATAAATGGTG
>JQDQ01000239.1 GCA_000747625.2 Smithella sp. SCADC | reverse complement strand
TAAGTGAACAGTATTGCGTCTAGGAATTCCGGGCTTCCCATCCAGACCAGGCCGTTTATTTTGATTCCCCGCTTTCCTTCGGTAAACGCATTGCGATAAAATATCTTCGACCCTCTATTTTGATAATCGAGAAACGCGGTTTCCAGCCCCATTTTTATCGAGGAAAATTCCGTCAGATCAGTCGACTTCAGATCGCGGTAGCGTTCAATATTTTTGCAGATATCGTCCAGCTTTTCTGTAAAGCCAGCGTTTAGTTCGGGGCTGAGTCCCGGCAGGGGAGCACACTCGCCGATGCCGATTTGCGCTGGATTGTCGCTGTCGAAGACAAATATGAACCAGCTGGTCCTTTGCGTGTAAACGCCTCTTGATGTTCCTGCCGGTTGCTTGAAATGCAGGATGTATTTTTTATAGTCGGCTTTTATCATCAATGCAAAACCAGTCCTATTCCGAATAAGATGGAAAAAACGAATGTGGACAGCGCGAGCTTTTTAAGAAAAGGATCCAGCTCGCGATGATCCGTAATTTTTGATACGGCATGGACGTCGCGGATGAATATTGGAAAGATCAAAAAGATTGCCAGTTGTCCGTCTGATTTATAATTCAATGCGGTAAAAACCGCCGCACCGAGCAGTCCCGATATAATAAGAAATGAATGATATGCTTTTGCTCTGGCCAGGCCCAGTTTTGCGGCGATAGTGATTTTTCCGCAGCGCTGGTCGTTTTCGATGTCCCTCATGTTGTTTAAATTCAAAACACCCATACTGAACAATCCTATCACCGCAGCCATCAAAGCGGCTCCCCACGAGAGTTCGTGCCGGTGAAGAAAATAGGCGCCGAAAACCCCGATCAAACCGAAAAAAAGAAATACGGCAATGTCTCCGAGCCCGCTGTACCCGTAAGGCTTTTTGCCCAGGGTGTAGGTCAAGGCGGCGATCACGGAAGCCAGACCGAGAAACAAAAAAACGATGTAATCCTTCAGGGGCAGTCCGCTGAGTCCTTCGCGGATAAGCCACGTTCCCGTGAAAATGGCGGCAAACGCTGTAAAAGCAATGCCTTTTCTCATCTGCGCCGGTGTTATGGCTCCGGACTGCACGGCACGCGACGGACCGATCCGGCCGGCGTTGTCCGTGCCTTTCACAGCGTCGCCGTAATCATTGGCCAGATTGGACAAGATTTGCAGAAAAACTGCGGTCAGTATAGCAGGGATAAACACGAGCCAGTGGAATGCTCCGTCAAACCGCGCCAAAGCGCTGCCGGTTATAATGCTCGATACTGCCAGCGGCAGCGTTCTGAGTCTTGCCGCTTCCATCCATATGCTGATATTTGTTGCCGTCATGGGAATTTGGGATATTTGTGAAAGTTGGGAAGTCTTTTTTCCAGAAAAGCGTTTTTGCCTTCCTGAGCCTCTTCTGTGAGATAATATAACAGCGTTGCATTTCCGGCAAGTTCCTGCAATCCGGCCTGTCCGTCAAGGTCGGCGTTCAGTCCGAGCTTTATCATCCGCAAGGCCATCGGACTATAGACCATCATTTCTTTCGCCCACGCTACAACTTCATCTTCCAGCTTGTCCAGCGGCACAACCTTGTTGACCATGCCCATTTCCAACGCTTCCCTGGCGGAATATTGCCGGCACAGGAACCATATCTCCCGTGCTTTTTTCTGACCAATGATGCTGGCCAGATATGAGGAGCCGAAGCCGGCGTCAAAACTCCCTACTTTAGGTCCCGTCTGCCCGAAAATGGCATTTTCCGATGCGATAGTCAAATCGCAAACCACATGAAGTACATGTCCGCCGCCGATAGCGTAACCGTTGACCATGGCGATAACCGGTTTGGGCAACGAGCGTATTTGTTTCTGGACGTCCAGCACATTCAACCGGGGAATGCCGTCTTTCCCGATGTAGCCTCCCTTGCCTTTGAGATTTTGATCGCCTCCGGAACAAAATGCCTTGTCTCCCGCACCGGTGAATACCACAACATTAATTTTTGGATCTTCTTTGCAGTGGCGCAGAGCATCGCTCATTTCCAGGGTTGTTGTCGGCCGGAAGGCGTTGCGATATCTTGGCCGGTTGGTTATCTTCGCAATGCCCTGCCAGAATTCGAAAAGAATGTCTTCATATTTCTTGATTTGTTTCCAGTTTCTTTTTTTACTCATAATATATTCCCGACCTTATGAATGTATTTATCTTAAATAATTGAAATACGCTTTTAATATTTCAGCGTTTTGCTCCGTCGGCGTCACGACTTCCAGCACAGCCGTTCGGGTAAAATCGGAAGCATAAAGCCATTTCAGTCCCTCGGTAAGAGTTTTCTCATCTGCGGCAGTAAAACAATCCAGCCCGTATGCCTGAGCAACCTTTGCCGCCCGGTAGTTGTGCCTTGCTTCAAAATGTGTTTCCAACTCGGGCATGGCCGACGATCCGTCAAGAAACCGGAAAATTCCGCCCCCGAAGTTGTTGATGACAATGATCCTGAGGTTATCAGGCAGGGCTTATGCCAGATAGCGTTTGAGTCATAGAAAAATGCCAGATCGCCGGTTATTATCGTCGTAATTTTATCCGTCACATAAGCCGTTCCGGCGGCTGTAGACACACAACCATCCATGCCGCTGGTGCCGCGGTTCGACATGAAGTTGATGTCCTTGTCGCAGGTAAATAGCTGAGAATAACGAATAGGTGTGCTGTTCGATAAATGCAGCAATGAGTGGTCCGGTAAATAATTTATAATGATCTCGAACGCCTTCAGATCAGTAAATTCACATTTCTCCAAAAAAATATTGTGCCGCTGCCGGGTGATGAGATCAAGTTGTTTCCATTTGTTCCCATAATCAGATTCGCCGGGAAGAAGAACATCTTTAACGCAGATGAAAAAACGTACGGGATCTCTGGGAATGATATCCGTAAGCGACTGGAACGAATCGGTATGTTCGCCTGATCGGGAAAAGTGACAGTGCGCTTGCGGTTTATTTCTTCTTAGGAATTTTTTAATATTCTTCGAGACGATCTGCCCGCCCAGCGTAATGAGCAAGTCAGGGACATAATCAGCTTCATCTTCGATTGCCGATAAGACATTGTCGATGTGGGAAACGAAGTTACCGACCTTGAGATTCGACGTTGTTTCCGTAAGCGCGACAAGGGAAGGATCGGCTGCCAGATTATTCAAAAGTGCGCCCAACCCGTTTACAGGGGGCATTTGTCCGGCGACAATCATTTTGTTTTTACTTTGATTCCAAAGCGCGGCAAACTCCTTTACAATGGTATCCGCAGGAATTCCCGTTTCCCGATGCAGATTGATAATTCTTGGTTTTGGCAATTGCGCATCAACCAATTCGTGTAACGGTTCGGAAAAAGGGATATTGATGTGCACAGGGGCAAATTCCGGATACACCAGATCATTAACGGCCTGGTTTATGACCCTGGCAACGTACCATTCTTCGTCGGGGCTTTCGACTTTATCGATCAGAGAGTAACTGCTTCGTATATAGTTGCTGTAAATAGTGTGTTGCCGAATAGTTTGGCCGTCGCCTTGATCGATCCATTCCGGTGGGCGATCTGCCGTAAGGATCAAAAGGGGGATATTCTGGTAGTATGCTTCGATGATGGCGGGAGAATAATTGAGCACCGCCGAGCCGGATGTACAGGCAATCACAACTGGTTTCTACATCTGGACAGCCATGCCCAGGGCGAAGAATCCGGCGCTGCGCTCATCTACAATATTCAGGCATCTGAATTGATCAATGGCGGTACAGGTGTTAATCAGCGGGGCGTTTCTCGACCCCGGAGAAAATACGATGTCCCGTATTCCTTGTGCGAGGAGGATTGATGCCAGATGCTGGACGCTTTTTTTCGTTGATATCATATTAATTATTCTTGATAACGGATAATCTAATTAATGATCATTTTTCCTACAGGTTTAATTTTTATCCAATCTTGTAAAAATATTTCCGGCTGAAATCGGTGTAATGCTGGATTTTATTATCGCCGTCGCTGTATGTTCCCTGCAACTTATTACCTGTATCACACCGTTCGGTACTGCGTGAGTATCCACTTCGATTGTCCTGAACATATCTCCTGCTTCGATTCCATCGTCGCATCCCTTGTCGATATAAACGATATCTAACATAGACTGAAGTGCTATGTTATTACTGGTGGCGATAATCATGCCATTGATATACGGAGTGCGAAAATGTCCTTCAGTCATCGGAGATTCTATGTCGTAATATGAAACAAGGCGGTCACCTTCCTGAATTTCGCTAAAGGATTTCGTGATTTTTGCCGTTGTATCACAGCTTGTAATTTTCACGATTTCAACTATCCCTTTGATCGTAATAACATAACCCATCTTTCTTCCGGTAATAGGATGCTTTATCGGTTTGGAGGAATTTATCACGTAAAACTTGTCCCCTACTTTGGCTGGATGGTCAGTAGTAAGATAGACGATATCTTCGCGACCAGTGATTATTTGGTGCGAAGATAGGTCGTCAACCTCCCCGACTCCGGGAATTGAGTCAGCGATGTAGCCGCCTGCCATGAGAATATTCCTGTTGACGAGGGGATATTTTGTTGGAGTTTCTTTTTTTACCTCTTCTTCTGGAGATGGTTGCCCTTGATATGAAAACGTCTCTCCTGCAGATGCAGTTGCAAATTCCGCAGCACCTTCCTCCCCGTTCTTTTCTTTTTGAAGAAGATAGAGAGGAATTTTGATAATCTGGCCGGGATAGATCCAGTGAGGATTCGTTATCCATTTATTTAGTTTCCAAATTGCTGGCCACATGAAGGGATCGTTCAAATCTCTTTCAGAAATATCCCAAAGGGTGTCTCCCTTAATAATTTTATATTTTTTTATTTCCTGTGACTGTGCGAACGTGATCAAGGGTAAAAGCAAGAAAACCATGAGTGCGTATCTCATCATTTTTGTTTTTCGCATGCTTGTTCTCCTTTGTTTATTCTTCCTGGAGCTTTAAAGTAACCGAGATGATCAAAACTGTCAAGAATAAAGCTTGGCCCCCCGTGCAAACTTCATACACACCAATGCTGGCAATAATTAGAAATTTTTAATTATCTCCCTGGGTTGTTGCCGGTTTGGCTTTGATTGTAAAAACGTCGTTTACAAAACCGGCAGACTCAATATAACTGCCCTTGGCGGCAAATGCGTCGCCTGTATCTATTGCGCTATCATAGGTCGCGGTATCCTCGGAAGAGAATATGATTATTCTTCTCCGTAGGGGTTTTGTAAAACTTAAAATCATATTTTCATTTGCTACCAGCCACTCATTATATCCGGCGCTTCCCGCAGATGGCTTCGGTCATTAAACGTTTCAATGAAAATACCATCTTTTTGAAAGTTGACGATCGTCTTGGAAGCATTACCTACCAGGGAACTTTGGAATTCGTTTGTTTTCAGCGCCCTTTTCAGCGGGCTGGTATGGATCACGCTGATGGGATGATCTTTTAGGGATAAGGCCAGAAGCCTGGCCTGTTCAATTCCGACAGTGCTCAACTCAACATCACTTATTCCTTGAACCCGTCCCTCTTTATTCCAAAGCGTTTCACCGTGTCTGATGATAACGAGCTGCATAGTGTCCTTATGTTAAGTTAAATTACTTTTTCTTCAATGGTATATTCGGTTTTACACAAACTTATTGTATAACACTTCCAATATCGTTTCCTGTGGAATACTTTTCCAGTCTTTATTGATAAATTGATGCAACGATTACATAGAATCAGCCATCGTCGGCTAAAATAGTTTGATGCTTTTAATGCCCCGTCTGTTTTTTAACGCTTTATAAACGATATAGCCGCAGGAAATGTCCTGAATGGCCAGTCCGGTCGCATCGAAAAGCGTTATCTCTTTGGCGGATGTTCTTCCTTTCTTCTTTCCGGCCACGATGTCTCCCAACAGCGCGTGCACATCATTTTTAGTTATCTGCTTTAGGCCTAGGGGCACATTAATCTCGCCGCTGTGGGAGGCCTGTGTCCAGTCATCAACCACCAGTTTTGCCTGCTTTAATATTTTATGATTGATTTCCTGTTTCCCCGGAGCGTCCGCTCCTATAGCATTGATGTGCGTTCCCGGAGAAACATAGTTCACCAGAGGAGAGCGGGATGGCGTTGTGGTAATGACAATATCGGAGTCCATTGTAACATCATCCATGTGGGAAGAAACTATGGCTTCCATTCCATAAGTCATTTGCGCCCACTTTTTGAATTCCTGAACGCACTCCTTGTCCTTTGGAAATTGCCATATTTTGATCTTCCGGATATTACGAACCTCCAGTAGACACGACAACTGTGTTCGCGCCTGAGCGCCGCAACCGACGAATCCGGCAACTTTCGAATCTTTCCGGCTCAGATATTTTGCCGCTATTGCTCCGGCAGCGCCGGTCCGGATACAAGTCAGGTAGGTGCCGTCCATGACCGCCAGCGGAAACCCTGTCTGCGGATCATTCAGAATGATAACGGCCATGACGACCGGCAGATTACCTTCCGCATTCTGAGGATGAACATTGACGCATTTAATACCGGCGATGTCAAAGCCTTCACCGGAGATATAAGCGGGCATGGATCGCAGATCACCTTTCGGAAAATATAAATAGCTTTTGGCGGGCATTTCCGCGCATCCCATGCTATATGCCTTGAAAGCCTTTTCCACCGTTTCATTAGCCACAGCAGGGGTTAGTATTTTTTCAATATCATGCCTTGTCAGAATAAGTGTTTTCATGGGTGATCAGAATTCTCCTCATGGATATAGCTGGGTGGAATATAGGGAAGTTCTGTTTGCATGTCAATTATTTTTAAAGTAATTACTGCAACAGTTAATTAAAAACCGATTGCACTGCAAAAAAAGTGTGCGGAAAGATGCAATGGCAGAGTTAAACGAGGCAATGAGTCGCTAATTTCTCAGAACAATGAACAAAGCGACAATACCTATAAATGAAAGAATCCAAGGATTCTGCCAGGTATTAACATCTACTATTTGTTCCATGCCCCGACATGCTGCCGCCTGATATCCCAGATATGCCAATACTCCCAAATTAAGTAGAATCCCCAGCATCTTCAACATATGATTCTCCTTCTTTTGTGTGTTAAAATTAGTTTCCCCGACGCATCGTGTATTATAATATCACTATTTATTATTTTTTAAAGAGGAAAATACACAGCCTTATTCGTTGCAGATTAAAGTAATGCACTTTTGTCAATCAGGCCATCTTCACCTCAAATTCAATATAAAATTATTGATGAAAGAGTATGATCCGGGATCATACATTTCATCTTGACAATTGTTTTTTTGGTAGTAGCATTAATAAACTTTTTTAATAATTCTATTGCAAACAAAAGGAGCTAATTATGGATAATAAGGAAATGGTAAAACAAGCGATTGATTTCCATAAACAGTCATTTGAAAACTGCTTTTCTATGATGGTTACGATTCAGGGCCAGGCCGAAAATATGTTCAATTCTTACTTAAACCAGGCAAACTGGATGCCTCCGGATCTGAAAAAGACCATGGAAGACTTTACTGCCACCTATAAGAAGAGCTGCGAAGAATATAAAAAGTAAGCAGTCGATAGAGCCGCAGACAAATTTAGCGAAGGAGGATTTATCATGGAAAGTAAATGTGCGAGTTGCAGTATGAAATCACGTTATGATAAAAAGCCAAATTCCATAATAAGCAAAATCTGGAAATGGCATCTTAGCTGGTGTCCGGGATGGAAATCATATCTCAAATCTCTGCCTGAAAACGAAAGAAAAGAAGTAATCAAAAAATACAACTGAAAGAAATAATAATGTCAGTTTAATTTTGCGGATGCAGTCATTGGAAGAGGTGACGTCGGTTTATATAAATGATGTCATTCCATGTCCTCCGCTGGCGGAGGTGTCACGCAGTGACGGAGGTGGACATCCAATTCTCTAATCGTCTAATCCCCTGTTTTCCCTCTTCCACCTCCTTGATCCCCCGCCGGCGGGGGACACGCAAAGTACATAAGGTCATATAAAATTGACCATCATTAATTGATCTGGGCCTTAGCGCCAGGGACGCACTACTGATAGACGCTTTTTTATCGATCATATATTTCCTGCAGCACAGTATAGTGGTTCGCCGGGGATTCAAGCAATGGCTTGGGAAAGTCATGCCGGACAGATATCATAATGCCTTCTATGGATTAACCTCAATTATTACCTTGATACTGATATTGGTTTTCTGGCAGAAATCTTCCATTCTCGTCGCTCGCGCCGATGGAATTATTTTCTTGCTGATTTGCGCTTTATTTTGCCTCTGCCTGGCTGCATTATTATGGGGGGTATTATCTCTCGGTTCCTTTGATGCGCTGGGCGTCAAGCCCTTGATGCGTTATATCAGTAATAAACAGGATAAACCGCAACAGATAGTGGCGAAGGGTCCATATCGCTGGGTTCGTCATCCCCTTTATTTTTTTTTGATAATTTTAATCTGGGCGTATCCTGTGCTCACCCTCGACAGGTTAATATTCAATATCATGTGGAGTATCTGGATGGTTATCGGCACGTATCTGGAGGATCGGGATCTTCATAGTGAATTCGGAAGCCAGTACCGTGAATACAGCTCGCAGGTACCAATGCTGATCCCTTATCGGATTCCGAAAAAATAAATCTGTTAAATGGTTTTTTATATCCCCGGAATTCTTTCCCCAAGAAATAAATAGTATGGTGTCTACGGAATATACTATCGACTTTAATTCTTGACAAACCTTCTGCAATCAGAAAATGTTAATTAAATTTGTGCCCGCCAAAAAAGGATTTAGAGATTACCCATGATATACCTTGCACCAGTCCAGGGGATAACCGACAGAATTTATCGAAACTTGTTCCCTGTTTATTTTAAGGGAGTTGATATGGCTATTGCGCCATTTATCTCCTCATCGAAGAAAATGAAAGCGGAGAATAGCCTTCTGCGCGAATTTTATCCCGGGCAAAATACGGGTATTCCGGCGATACCGCAGATAATGAGCTCTCAGCCGGATGACTTTATCCAACTAGCTAATGCGTTATACGACATCGGGTGCGGTACTGTAAACTGGAACATCGGCTGTCCGTTTCCCATGGTTGTGAAAAAGGGCAGGGGAGCGGGTATGCTTTGTTATCCGGACAGGATCGCATCTTTTCTTGAAAAAACCATGCCTGCGATAAAACCGAAATTATCGATCAAGCTCAGGATAGGGTTGAAATATCCTGACGAGGTATTGCAGCTCATTCCCATTTTCAATCAATATTTGCTCGATGAACTGATCATCCATCCGAGGACTGCTGTGCAAATGTATGAAGGTAAAGTTGATCTCGATATTTTCGAGCAGTGTCTTAATCTCTCGAAACACAGGGTTGTCTATAACGGGGATATAGATTCTCTCGAGAAACTGGAGATGCTATCCAAACGGTTCGGATCAGTCGATCGGTGGATGATCGGCAGGGGTCTTATCGCAAACCCATTCCTCGCGGAAAAAATTAAATTCAATACAGAAAAGCCTTATGATGAAAAAGTCAAAATCATGAGGACTTTCCATGATAATTTATTCGATGAATATTTGAAAATATTGTCCGGCCCCTCGCATATAACCAATAAAATGAAAGAAATTTGGACTTATATGGGAGACTTTTTTGAAAACGGAGAAAAAATTAAAAAGAAAATAAATAAAACACATCACCGTGATAATTATGTTGATATTGTAAATAAAATATTTAATGAGGCCCAAGTTTTAGAAGAGAAGCGCACTGAAACTTGATGGCTGAATTATCCTCGCAGCGAAGCGACGTGGAATTAATGACACCTTTTAACAAAAACCATAGTGAATAACCTGAAGGTCATCTACGACTGACGTTTGCAGGTCGAATTATCCCACCGTTGAAAAGCTATTAATATTGGCTTAATATTCAATTGACACAGCAGATCATTCTCCATATACTCCCGCCGCGAAATGGCATATCCATTCAATGGAGGTTTTATGAGTAACGCTTTAATCGGTCCTATGCGGCCAAACTTTCTAATTTTAACCCCGGCCTGTGTGCTTTTGGGGGTTGCTATAGCCTATTGGTCGGGCGCCTCGCTTGACCCTTTAATTATAGCTCTAATATTGATAGGCTCCCTTCTGGCGCATATCAGCGTAAACGCGCTCAACGAGTACCATGACTTCAAAAGCGGCCTCGATCTTATTACCCAGGCCACGCCCTTTTCGGGCGGGACCAAAAGCCTGCCGGAAAACCCTGAAAAGGCCCATCTGGCCTTGATTACCGGTCTGGTCAGTCTGGTTATAATGTCCTGTATCGGAATCTACTTCCTGATGGTCCGCGGGCCGTGGCTTCTGCCTATCGGCATCCTGGGGATTATCGTTATTTATACCTATACGCCGCTCATTACGCGCAGTCCGATTCTGTGTCTGATTGCCCCCGGCCTTGGATTTGGGCCGTTAATGGTGATGGGTACTGTTTTTATGTTGACCGGACTTTATTCCTGGACTGCGGCGGTGGCTTCCCTGGTGCCGTTTTTTCTGGTCAACGATCTGTTGCTCCTCAATCAATTTCCGGATGTTGAAGCGGACAGGCAGTTTGGCCGGAGCCACTTTCCCATAAAGATCGGGCGCAAGTCCAGCGCCATAATATATACTGTTTTTCTGGGTTTGACTTATGTGGTAATCATTGCCGGATGTCTTTTGCGGGTGCTTCCCCCGGGAGCCTTGATCGGGCTGTTAACATTAATTTTGGCCGTGCCTGTAATGTTTGGCGTCATACGCAATGCCGATGATATCCCCAGCCTCATTCCGTTCATGGTTAAAAATGTGATTCTCAATATCAGTACGCCGGTGCTGGTTGCCTTGGGATTATTTCTTAGCCACCGGCTGTAATAGAAAATAGATCGGATGAAATATTTGCCGGAGGCTGATTTTTGAAAAAAGTAACACTTAAACTTGTATCAATACACATTGAGAAATCACCTCAGGATGTCCCTCTGGCTGCTGCATCCCTTAAAGCGCAGCTTGACTCGGTTCCATCCATAAGCCGGAAGCTTGATGTGTCATTTCATGATTACACCGTCGATAACTCTGCGGATTTTATAGCAGAGGATATATGCGGAAATATTCCGGATATGATCGGTTTTTCCACGTACCTGTGGAACAGGCACATTGTATGTGAAACCTGCCGGCTCATCAAAAAGAAATTCCCGGATATAAAACTCTTCGCCGGCGGCGTAGAGGCAACCGCACTTCCTCTAATCCTGCTGGACAGCGCGCCTTTTGACTTTGTCATAAAGGGTGAAGGTGAGATCGTCCTGACGGAAGTCATGAACCGACTGCTGAATGGCAAGACACTTAAAAAAATCCCCGGGGTCTTCTTAAAAGGTGCAAAAGCAAATCCGGGGAAAGATCAGCAGCCCGTCATGGATCTTGACGTCCTGCCTTCGCCATATCTTTCCGGAACAATGGATCCCTGTCGTTATTCCCGCCTGTGGTGGGAACTCTCCCGCGGCTGTCCTTTTAAATGCGGTTTCTGTTTTGAATCACGGGGGGTGGCAGGCGTAAGGCAAATCTCTTTAGAACGCATCCGGGAAGAACTGGAGCTCTTCGAAGGAAAAAAAGTAAACCAGATCTTTGTACTGGACCCGACTTTTAATTGTGACCTTAAGCGCGCCAAAAAAATTCTACGCATGATTCTTAAAACGGCTCCGCTTATTCACTATACTTTTGAAATACGAACAGAGTTTATCGACAGCGAACTCGCCGGGCTATTTGCCGGGCTTCACTGCAGCCTCCAGGTTGGGCTTCAGAGCATTCATCCCGAAGTACTCGCTAATGTAAACAGAACAATCAACACCGTTAAATTCGCTGAAAAGATATCTCTGCTGAACCAGGCCGGCACTATCTTCGGGCTGGATCTGATCTATGGGCTCCCTGGCGATACGCCCGATGGATTCAAAGAGAGCCTGAATTATGCTCTGGGTCTGCAGCCGAACCACCTCGATATTTTCCCACTGGCTGTTATACCGGGGACGGCACTTTATGATCAGACGGAATCCTTTTCGCTGAACTGTCTGAAAGATGCGCCTTACACCCTGATCTCCTCGCCGGGTTTTTCTCAAGCAGAAATGGCCCGGGCCGAATCTCTGAAAAATGCCTGTGAAATATTTTACAACCGCGGGGGCGCTACGGGCTGGATGTTCATGGCACTGGAGACCATCGGCATTGATCCGGTTGGCTTTCTTTCAGATTTCGCAGGGTATTTATCATCATGCGAACAACCGCTGAAACTCACGAAAGAGGAGATTACCGTTATGCAAATCTCTTTTGTGAAAGAGCAGTTCATCAGGCATAACAAAAAAAATCTCTTCACTGTAATGGAGGATATAATAGCAATTCACGGTGCGCTGAACAGTTCGCTTTATGCAGGGCCGCTGGTTACGGCAGGGAAGGGCAAATTTACTGATGAAACCGTGTTCTGTTTATCACCCGGAACTATTTCTCTTTCCTTAAAATATGATTTCGATGAACTCATGACAGTCGGCGAGCTTACATTTGAAGAGTTCCTTGATAATTATCGCAGAAAGAAAACATATCTGGTTGTTTATAATCGCGGCGGCGCTGTTAAAACAATGACAATAGATCACACATTAAGCAGGTTGCTTCGCTCATTTACAGGTATCGAAACACTTCAGCATATCTGCGAAAAGGAAAATATAAAATCCCGAAAAAAGATTTATGAATTTCTTGAAGTTGCGGTCAACGAACAGCTGATCCATATCATAAGACCTTAATTAAACATGTTAATAGTCCCATTGTGCGTTTGCGTGTCCCCCGCTGGCGGGGGATTAAGGGGGTGGATATTTTTGAGGCAGTTATATATTCATAAGTTAAATCGACACTGCTTTCCACCTCCGTCCCGATTCCTTATCGGGCCACCTCCGCCAGCGGAGGATAGAGAAGGAAACGTTGTATATATTTAATTGCCGAAGTAATATTAGGACATTTCTGAATTGGCTGGACATCGGCCAATATTTTCTTGACATACAATTCCGCGTTTCATATACTTTCCCCCGCAAAACGAAGTTCTTATCAAAGAACACATTGGTGAATAGCAGGGGTGGCCGAAAAGAGCCTGAGATTATACCCTTTGAACCTGATCCGGATAATGCCGGTGTAGGGAGACAAGGCAAGGTGTAGTTATCCTTTTCCCCTGAAAGGAAACGGATTTTTTTATGGTCATTCTTATCTGTTCTCCCAATAAAAATTAACCGGGAGGTAGATATGTTAAACGAAGTTACGATCAGTCGCGCGATTCTCGAAACCTATTTCAAAAAACTTAACAACAGTCTGGAGCTTGATGTTGCCATTGTCGGCGGCGGACCTTCGGGTCTGGTGGCCGGTTATTATCTTGCCAAAGCCGGAAAACGGGTAGCGATGTTTGAACGCAAGCTTTCCATCGGCGGCGGTCTTTGGGGCGGCGGCATGATGTTCAATGCCATCGTGGTTCAGGAGGCCGGTAAACACCTGTTGGATGAATTTGGTCTGGAAGGCGAGGAATATGCCTCAGGCTATTATGTTCTGGACGCGGTGGATGTTACAACGACCCTCATCCACAAGGCTGTGCGGGCGGGCTTGCAGATATTCAACCTGATTGCCATGGAGGATGTGGTCATCAAGAATGAACGCGTAGCCGGTCTGGTGATCAACTGGAGCGCGGTTGATACCTTGAAGTGGCACGTGGACCCGATTACCCTGCATGCCAGGTATGTCATTGACGGCACGGGCCATCCCGCCAACGTGACTGAAGTACTGGTGCGTAAAATGGGTGTCAGATTGAATACGAGCACCGGTGGAATCGTGGGTGAAAAATCCATGGAGGCCGGGCAGGGTGAATTACAAACGGTTGCGAATACCCGTGAAGTCTATCCCGGTCTGTATGTCAGCGGTATGGCTGCCAATGCTGTTTATGGCGGGTATCGCATGGGTCCCGTCTTCGGCGGCATGCTGCTATCGGGACAAAAGGCCGCGCAAGAGATTCTGGCACGCCTATGAGTTCGATCCCCGGCAAAGGAAAACTTCATTTGTCATTGCGGCAAGGTCTCTATCTGGTATTGACCGAGCCGCGTGATGGCTATGAACGCGTATGCGAATGGGCTGTCAAGGCCGGTCTGCCGTGCGTGCAATTGCGCTATAAGGGCCATGATGAACGCGAACACCTCGTCCTGGCGCATAAATTGCGGAACATTACCGCGGGCACGGACACGCTTTTCATCGTCAATGACCGGCCCGATATCGCGCTCATGTCCGGTGCGGACGGTCTGCACCTTGGGCAGGATGACCTGCCGGCTGCCGAGGCGAGGAGGTTGATCGGACCGGAGCTGTTGCTGGGGCTTTCCACGCATAATCTGGATCAGGTCAGGGCCGCCAATGACGCGCCGGTCGATTACATCGGATTCGGGCCGCTGTATGCCACCAATTCCAAGGCCTGCGCCGATCCGGTACTTGGCCCTGCGGCTATTAAGGCCGCTCATGCCATGAGCAGGCACCCCATCGTTGCCATCGGCGGGTTGAATCCGGAACGGATCGTTCAACTGGGGAACTATGCTCATAATGTTGCTGTTATCCGGGCCGTGTGCGATGCGCCGGAACCTCTGATTGCCATGCAACGGATGCATGCCGCATATCTGGCTTTATTGCATGACCGGACGAAATAAATCGCATCTCCGTTTTTTCAGCACAGCTAAAGCTACGCACTGCATTGATTATTAACCCTTCACGCTTACCCGTGCCCCCATCGTAAGGAGGTTGTTCGGCTAACCAGTTCATCGTAGAGTTTTTCCAGCGGCCTGGCTGTTTCGACCCCTTCGAGCTTAGCGATGGCGGCAGCTATCGCCTCAATCGTTGACATCCCATCTGAGCGATGTTGCTCCCGCAACCGGTCTCTGCATCGAATTGGTGCCGGCAAAACCAACCGGGGCAGCGTCCTCAGAACAGGCATGCTGCTATACAATCGCCGGGCCTGGCTCCATGTTGCGTCGATAACCACTACGCGGGCTGGTGGTTTCAGCTCTGATACATTAGACTGTGTGCCGGTTCCATCAGGCCATAACAACCAGGTTTCGGGAACCCGCAGAAATTCATCATCAATGGGCGAAAGTCCGGCGCGGGCTCCACCCCCACAGGGGATAATTCGTGAGTTCGGCATCGCCAGCGCTGCTAGACGACCCGTGTTGCTGGGGCGCTCAGCTTCCCAAATATGCCGCAGGATCAAAATTTCTGTTCGCGTTGTTACCGTGGGCAGGATCGGGCAGATGCATATTTCCCGGCGCTGATAACAGCGGGGGCAGTGGCTGTATTCATCACGGGGCTTGTTCGAACGCACGACTATCACCTATCTGCTGCGCGCGGTTAATTTATACCTGACACCGCATATAATATTTTGATCTAATAAAACTTCCCTTGAGGGGAGGGACGAGGGAGGGTGATTTAATGTCTGTCATACCGGCGAAAGCCGGTATCCAGTGATCTTTTCACCATTCACTTTTCACGCTTCACCCCTCACCCTTCACCATTCACATTTTTTCAGCAAAAATTCATCCGCTCGCCTGGCTTCCTCGACAAGCTGTCGGACTTTTTTCATGTCTTTTTTAAAGCGGACCGGTTGACCCTGATTGTCCACAGCGTTGGTTTTAGTGCAGCTGTCCACGCCTGCCGGTTTTAAGGTTGTGATGGCTTCAAAAACATTTTCGCCGGAAATACCGCCAGCCAGAATAACCGGTATCGGACTGGCTTTAATGATTGCTCCGGCAATATTCCAATCACAAATTTCACCGGTAATCCCGACGTAACCAGCTACAGGCTGCTGCGATTGATCCTCCGGACTGCCGATAAGCGTATCGATAAGAAAATAATCCGAAACCGGCGCGAAGAGTTCGGCAAAACGCAGGATATTTTTTTGAATCTCGTCTCTTTGATAAACACCAGTCTTGGGCACGGAAAGTGAGCGCATAATCCCGATCTGCGGGAACCGGTTCTTTACAGCCGATTGCAGAGAAAGCAGCGCGTCACATTCGCGCGCAACTTTGGCCTGATCCCCTGGAAATGGAGAAAGCAGGTCACAGAAATGAACAAAGTCCGGCTGATAGTAATCAAGCGCCTGAAAAATTATTTCCGGATCTTTAAACAGCGGGATCAGGCCGCTTTTGGCCGCCGCCTGCTGTATCGCCCGGACTGTTTTATGGATGGTTACATTTTTGAGCTGAGCCGAATCAGTGAGCACACTCCCGATATGATCCACTCCCAAATCTACTAAGGCCTCAGCCTCCTTTGGCTTCTGTACTTCATAAATTTGTATGATGGTTTTTTCCATGGAGGAAGGCATATCATTTCGGGCGACTCTGAGCAAGACATTGCCGGCTGTTTTCTCGTCGTTGCATAATCCTGCAAAAAGAAACTTGCTTAATGGGAAAATAGGGCGCTGTCTGTAATTATCCTAAAGGGATTAGCCTTGACTACAATTTTACTTGTTGTTGTGATAAGGACTTCTCCCGAATTTCTATCCAGTGGGTACACAAAAGAATGTGTCCTGCCGACGATTGCCTCGCTGGGTGACATGATGAGGATATTTTGCTGCGACTATTCTTGCAATACGACCCATATTTATTATCTATGACTATAATCACTGCTTGTCAAGAAAAAACTTGAAAAAATAAATCTGTCCCCTTTTCCTCTTAAAACAAAGGTTATTATCTGGAACTACTGCTTGTTTGCTGATACTTTCTATCTTCTCTATAAATTATTATAGAGACTTGATATTATAATAACAAATTAATTTGATTTTGCAATCAATATATGAACTTCGTTTTTTCGTATATTTTAAGTTTAAAAATAAAACAACTTCTTTTTTCTTGAAAGGGAAAAATTTCATAATTATTATCAAATAAATATTCGCATTTTATTGAATAATTCAAAATAACTACTTCCTAATAAATTAAGAGGATGGCTTTAAATAATTCATTTATAGCTATCCTATAACCCCCGAAGATCCGACAATGCATAACTAGAAATGCGCTATCATTCTTCGCTATCCATATTGTCTAGTCCGCTCTCTTCAAACAGGTCTTTCATATCAGGTTCTACTTCGAGAGGAACAAGATCATCGAATATGATCTTGGGCCTAGGATCGCTCATATTTCCAAATTTATCGCAACGGGTTATTGTTCCTGTAATTTTACATTCAAGAAAAAGAGCTGATTTGAACCGTACTATGCTACCCTTGCTCGGGTAGCATGTAAGAATGTGCTCACAATATAAGAACCCAATCGAATTTGAATTTTCGTTTCCTCGGGTAACAAGCCCTTCAAGTGCTATATGCTGCCCATGTTTCAGATCAGGAAAGAGCATTTCCTCGGATTCTTCTTTAAAGAAAAAGACGTGACGATCATTCTGTGTCACAGACACTGTTTCAACGTGATCTGGGTAGATGAGCGATACATTGAGTTGTCGGCTAGTTGAGATAACTTCTGCCAAGTCTGTGATAAGAGATTTTGGTGCTTGAACAAACCACTCCAGAAATCCTTTTGGTACAAACAGATACTGACCTTCGCCATTGGGTATACCCACTTCGGTATTGTTGTTCCGCCAGCGGACCTTTTCAAACTTCCGTTTTCCCAATTCTCCAAGATGCTTGCCTATTTTGATGAACCACTGTATCCCTTCAAGAGATCGACGAAATATATCTTTAAGTCCCACATCGGCAAAATCATTTTGGGCTGTTTTGGCTGCAGCTGATGTTAAATAAGCAAGAACTGCAGTGCTTGCCCACAACTTGATCCACGCCTCAATGTTTTCAGGAATGAGAACCTGCCAAGAGCCTTTTTCGACTCGGACAGGAATGTCATAGTCGGCCTTCTGGAGTTCTGGGATTTGCATACCAACGAAGAAGCGCAGGGAACTATCGAATCCTATCAACGCCTTTGCTTGCTTACGTGCATCAAGAAGACCTTCCTGTACGCCTTTACCTGTGAATTCAACGAAACCGATGTATTCTTGGGAATTGGGCAAAACTTATCTCCTTTCTTTGCTAGACAGAAGTTTGTTTTTGATGGTTTTCGGCTCCATTAACGCGGGGAACTAATTCAGTCATTGCATAATGAACAAATTGCTCGCCTAACTCAGTAAGTATATATGGTTTTGTATCTTCGAAAGCCGATTCCATTGTCGATGAGGCAGTTCTTTTATACTGAGGACGTGGCTTTCTTAAAAACTTACCATCTTCAGTTGTATCGCGAGCCTGTCGTATGACACCACCTATACTAAGATCGCGGATGAGCATTTTGTAGAGATCAGCGTCGGCTGAATCTTCTCGCACCATCTCACCCTTGATAGTCATCCAGATGTCATATCTAGTGACGCCGGGGTTTTTGTAAATTTCTTGGATTACGGCGAAGTGAGCCTCGTGATATTTATCAAGCCAATCGATAAAGAGCCTTAAAACGTCGTCTGAAGAAAGTTGCGTTCCTGCAGCATTCGCTACAAGGTTTCCGACTAGGCGACGCTTTTCATCAGTATCGGCATTATCCCAAGTGCGAAATGCTTTTCTCACCACATCAAGATATTCTTCGCTTTGTATTCGATCATAAATTTGTTCGCCCAGATTATCGAAGCGGCCAGTGATCTCATCGAAAGATTTAGCAAGGCGGCTCATTTTATTTGTATGTTCTTCTAACCATTGATTTTGAAGATTGTTCTGCCGAATACTTGCTTCATCGGTTTTGAGGCTCATGGCTGCTGCGATGAAACCACCAACCCAGGGAATGCTGCCTAGTGCGGCCAGAGCAAATTTTTGGAATGCTCTGCGCCAAGTGGTAGACTTCGTCTTGACAAGCTCTGAACGAATATACTCAACAGCATTAGTGCTTTCGTCGGATACCATGCTCAAATCCTCTTAGACCAGTGTAATTAGAGTCGGGTCTTGAAATATAATTTTTCAGCCTCCGGTTAACAGTACAATGTTTTTTGATGATGTTTGATACGTAGCGAATATCCCGCGACGTTTTGCGTGCGAGATAATTCGACCTGCAAACTTCAGTGCACTTTGTTGCTGAAGTTTGGGTCTAATTAATACTATTATTTTTGAACAATGCAAGAATTAAATGTGCAAGATTTAAGTAATAAGTAATTAAAACACAAAAGGGGACAGATTTATATTTTATTCTTCCTGGGTCGCCCTTGCCCTCGAAATTCGATACGATGATTAATTTTTGTTTCAATTCCCATTCGCCTTTGGGAATTGAATCTTTCACCCAAGCCGCATAAGGGTAAAAAGTGAAAGGAGCCGAGAGGGGGAAAATAAGTGCAGATTATTCTGTTTCTCCGACAAGAAAAAGTTGGTATTATTAAACTTTTTTATATCTTTTCGCTAACATTTTATTTGAGGCAATTCTGTCTTGCCCTTGATGATTGCAGAGGATGAAATCCTGTGATATGCTCGTATTCAAACTTGGAGGTGTTTTATGCACAGCACAAAAGACATAATTCAGGAGGCTGCCGCGCTTCCCGTAGAAGAGCGTATCATAGTGGTGGATTCCCTCCTTCGCACCCTGAACATTCCGGACCCAGGCATTGATGCGGAATGGGCTGCGGTTGCCAAGCGTAGGCTTGTTGAACTTCGGTCTGGACGTGTTAATCCCGTTCCAGGGGAGCAGGTTATTGCGCGAATCAGAGAGCGGTTCGGACGATGACGTTTTATTTTCACAAGGAAGCAGAAACGGAATTCCTTGAGGCCATCGAATATTACGAAAGCTGCACACCGGGACTGGGAGAAGATTTCTCTCTGGAAGTCAATTCCACCATACAAAATATTTTGTTTGCCTGTTTGAGCTTGCCGATCATTTCCTGATGAAAGTCAATTCCACCATACAGAATATTTGTCCTATTCCTCCGCATGGCCAATTGTTGAAGATGATGTCCACAGATGTCTGACCAGTCGTTTCCCATACGGTGTTTTATACAGCATTGAGCCGGATTGCAACTATATCCTCGCCGTCATGCACCTTCACCGCCACCCGGATTACTGGAAATCCTGATTATAGACAGGCAGGAAAGAAATTATTAACAGACAAGGGGGTCCACTCTTGACGCATGTTGACGAATTAAGGCCAGTCTTGAAATATAAGTTTTGAGATTCCGGTTAACCTTGCAAATTTATTTTAGTGAAACATGCAGAACCAAAGGTAAAACTCATTACCCTCCGCATAATGTGGGAATTATTTTGAATCGCGTTTTATTAACTTCTTTTTAAGGAATATTGCAAGGTAAAAGGGCAAGGGGCAAAATGTCTCCCGACGGTTCGACAGGACAATGTTAAATCGAGCACGGTCTCCTGAAATATGGAGAGTGTTGCCGATGTGTGTCGTCAGACGTCAATGGTGTTTATTAGATTGAAAGCAAGCTTGTCTGTGAAAAATCTTAAATGCTCTCTAACCAAGGAAGAAGTCCTTGCTGAGTTCACCTATGACTATTCAATTGTAGGCATTCTTTAGAAGTGTGGATTACCAATAAATTATAGTATGAAAACATCCGCACATTTTGATGAAAATTGCTACGGATTGAAAATTTATTCCCACGTAAGTGGAATACCGCACATTAATCATTATATCAATGTTGACTGATTCTGCGAAGTATGCAATACAACAACACAAATTATCAAAGATTGTAGGGTTAGAAAAAAACCTGCGATTCTGCCTCTTATTTAACATATAAATATAAGGAGAATTACGTTTTGCCCGCTGAAAAAATCACGATCTCCCAGCTCGAATCATTTCTTTTTAAGTCTGCCGATATTCTAAGGGGCAAAATGGACGCCTCGGAATTCAAAGAATTTATCTTCGGTATGCTTTTTCTCAAGCGTCTCTCCGACGAGTTCGACCGTAAGCGTGAGCAACTGCGGAAGAAAGACTTTGCCCATCTGAAGGATCAGCCAGATCTTATCGTGGAACTGTTGGAAGACAAGACTGCATATGGCGAGACCTTCTTTGTTCCTGTCCGCGCCCGCTGGCATGAGCCATGGATCGACGAGAACGGAGATCAGGTCCCGGCGCTCAAGGACCTCAAGCATGACATAGGCAATATGCTCAATAAGGCGATTGCTGCTGTGGAAGAAGAAAACGACGCCTTGGCCGGGGTTCTCAAAAACAATATCGATTTTAACGCCGTCAAAGGGAAAACCAAAATTCCCGACCAGAAATGGAAGGACCTGCTGGATCACTTCAATCAGCCCAAGTTCGTGCTGGTCAATGACAACTTCGAGTTTCCTGATCTGCTGGGCGCGGCCTACGAATATCTTATCAAGTTCTTTGCCGACAGCGCGGGTAAGAAAGGCGGCGAATTCTACACGCCCGCCGAAGTGGTGCGCCTTCTGGTGCAGATTACGAAGCCTGAGGCAGGCAACGAAATTTACGACCCCACAGTCGGCTCCGGCGGATTTCTCATCCAGTCTCATCAGTATGTCGAGGAACAGGGGCAAGACCCGAATGATCTTGCCCTCTATGGCCAGGACTCCAACGGCACCGTCTGGTCGATTTGCAATATGAACATGATTCTCCACAACATCACCCGCTTCACCATTGAAAACGGTGACACTCTCGAAGACCCCCTGATTCTGGAAAACGGCCAGGTGCGCAGGTTTGACCGCGTGCTCGCCAATCCGCCATTTTCGCAGAACTACAGTCGGGCCAGCCTCAAATTTCCCACGCGCTTTCGTGAATGGTGCCCCGAAACAGGTAAAAAAGCGGACTTGATGTTTGTGCAACACATGCTGGCAAGCCTTAAACCGCGGGGCCACATGGCTACCATCATGCCCCATGGCGTGCTCTTTCGCGGAGGCAAAGAAAAGCTGATTCGTGAGATTTTTATCAATGACGACGTGATCGAGGCCATCATCAGTTTGCCGCCCGGACTCTTTTACGGAACGGGCATTCCCGCCTGCGTGATCGTCGCCAACAAGAACAAGCCCGAAACTTTTAAGAACAAAACTCTTTTCATCAATGCCGACCGTGAATACGCCGAAGGCAAGGCCCAGAACAAACTGCGTCCCGAGGATATTGAGAAGATCGACTTTGTCTTCACCCATAAGCTGGAAATTTCCAAATACAGCCGACTGGTTGATAAAGCAGAGATCGTGGAGACCCACGACTATAATCTCAATATCCGTCGCTATGTAGATAATACGCCCGAACCGGAACCCGAAGACGTGCAGGCGCACCTTATCGGCGGCATTCCGGAGGCCGAGGTTGATGCCCGTGCTTCTGACTTTGCGCGCTTCGGCATAAAGCCCGACACGCTCTTTCAGGGGGAACGAGCAGGCTACCTCGCATTCCTTGCAGAGATTGAGTCAAAGCCTGCCATAAAGACCAAACTTGAAGCCGACCCTGCTCTTCAGCAAACACTCACCGCGCACCACAACGCGCTTGAAGCCTGGTGGGACGTAGCCCGAGATGACTTTGCCCGCTTGCGCGATGGTAAAAAAATGCCTGAAGTCCGCCACGAGCTGCTGACTACACTCAAAAATAAACTTATCCCTCTGAACGTCCTCGATGAATTCAAGAGTGCCGGGGTATTTGTGAACTGGTGGCAGCAAATCCGATATGACCTTAAGACCATCATCTCCACAGGCTGGCACCACACACTGATTCCCGACGAATATCTCATCGCCGAATATTTTCAGACTGAGGCGGATGAAATCGAAAAACTAGAAGCACAGATCAGCGAGGCCCAGAGCGAGCTTGCCGAGGCGGTAGAAACGGCGCAGGAAGTGGCCGCTTATGAGCCGGAAGAAAACGAAACTGTCATTGCTACCGTCATTAAAAAGGTCCTCAAGGATTTGATTGACGATCTCAAAGGCAGCACAGGGGCGAGCGCTCGCAAGGAGATTGCCAATCTACAAGCACAGGAAGCGGCCATTACTGCCATCGAAAAGCGTATTAAAGAGAGCAGGGCAACACTGAAGATCAAAACAGACGAACAGGAACTTAAACTCCAGCTCAAACGCTTGGGTGGTGATGAGTTCAAGGCCGAGAGCCAAGCACTCATCCGGAAGGTGGATGCTCAACTGGTGAACCTCGATAGCGCCAGCAAGGACGACAAGAAAAAAATCACCTCCCTGAACAAGGACAAGACCGCCTTGGAAAAGCGTCTTGCCAAAACCGATGCCATCCTTGCGGCCATCGGCGGCCAACTGACAGAAGATGACGCGCGCCGTCTTATCCTGAAAAAGCTCTACGACCTGGCCGCAAATGAATTGAACCGCTATCTCAACGCTGAAAAGCGTGGTCTCATTGCCGTGGTGGAAAACCTCTGGGATAAGTATGCGGTGTCGAGTCGGGAACTGGAAACAGAACGTGCCGAAACGCTAAAGACGCTGGATGAATTTTTGAAAAGTTTGGGGTATCTGAAATGAGTGTTGTAGAAGGTTGGAAAACAGGAGAGCTTGGTGAACTATGCTCGATAGAGATTGGCGGCACACCGTCGCGCAGCAATCCAAATTTCTGGGACACATCGAAGGAGACATCAAATCGTTGGGTGTCCATCCGAGATCTCAATAGAACAGTAATTGTTGATACCGCCGAACATATTTCAGATTCAGGCGTTAAACACTCCAATGTCAAATTGCAGCATCCGGGAACAGTTCTGTTAAGCTTCAAGTTAAGTATTGGTCGGGTGGCATTTGCTGGCGTTCCGCTTTACACGAATGAGGCAATCGCAGGCCTAAATTCAAAAAAGATAGACCCGATCTACTTGTTTCATGGGCTTCATCAGTGGGACCTCCTTCAAGGTGTCGATCAGGCGATAAAGGGTGCCACGCTAAACAAAGCAAAGCTGAAAAAGATAAATTTCCAATACCCAACAGCGCTATCCGAACAAACCAAAATCGCCGAGATACTTTCTATGGTGGACCGGGCGATTGAGCAGACTGAGGCGTTGATTGCCAAGCAGCAGCGCATCAAGACCGGCCTGATGCAAGACCTCTTTACCCGAGGCATCGACGAACACGGCAACCTCCGCACCGAACAAACCCACAAATTCAAAGACTCTACCCTGGGCAGAATTCCGGTGGAGTGGGAGGTGGTAAAGCTATCGCACTACGTCACATTTATCAGAAGTGGTTTATCACGACGACTTCTTGAAAATGATGTAGGTATACCTGTTATTACATCAACGAACATTCAACAAAGTCTTCTTGATACTAAGAATTTATCTTACTGGTATTTAAAAGATCCGCAGGGTGCAAAGACAGCGACTTATTTTTTAGATGATGGAGACATCTTGCTTAACTTTATCAACAGCATTGATCAAATAGGCAAGGTCTGTATATTTGAGGATATAGGTCGTCCAACAATATACACTACCAACCTTTTCCGTATCAAGGCGAGCAAAGTTTCAAGCCAAGCTTTTTTGTTTCACCTCCTTGATTCTCATATCGTTCAGAATGAAATCAAATTCATCACCAAGCCAGCTGTTAACCAAGCCTCGTTTACTACAGGAGATTTTCTTGGTATTGCTGTACCGTTAGTACCTTATGATGAGCAGTTGCTGATTGTAGAATTCCTATCCGCGCTAAATAACAACCAAAATAGAGTTGTATTAAGTCTTGCTAAGATAAACCATGAGAAAACCGGACTCATGCAAGACCTGCTCACGGGCAAGAAGCGCGTCACCGACTTGCTGAACGACACGGAGATATCAGACTCATGAAACAGAACCTTAGCCCTTCCATTGATGATCTCCGCTTGGAATGTGTCCTCATGCAGGCTTGGAAGAAGACGTCTGCATATCTGCGCGCACATAGTTGGTATGCGGACACCCTTGGACTCGATTACGAGTCGCTAAGATTGCCGCAGTTTATTCGAGATATTCAAGAGCGGCTGCAGGATCCAGAAAAATGGAAGCCCAAACCTCTCGAACTTGTACCCGCGCCCAAAAATCAGCGATGGGCTTATCAAAATGAGAAATGGGTGCCCCTCCGTGAGGAAAAAATTGACTTAAAACTGCGTCCTCTCGCACATCTTGATCTGCAAGACCAGGTAGTGGCGACTGCTATAATGCTTTGTCTGGCCAATCGAGTGGAAACAGCCATGGGCAGTCCACGCCTCCCCGTGAATAAGGCAGAAAACCGTCGACAAATTCTTGCTTACGGGCACAGACTCTTTTGTGATCAAAGTGACAATGGAGAACTCCACCACCGATGGGGAAGCACAAAACTCTATCGTCAGTATTTTAAGGATTATCAGACATTCCTTGAGCGGCCTAAAATTGTAGCAAAACCGCTTACGGAAAAGTACGCCGGATGCCTGGCTGATGACATTGAGTACGAAGTCGCCATCATCCAAAGCGATCTTTCAAAGTTCTACGACCGTGTAAGACCGGAACTACTAAGAGGTAAGTTATCTAAATTCCAGCAGACACCTGAAGAAGATGCATTTTTCAGACTGGCCGGGCGCGTTTTTGATTGGCGATGGTCCGATCAGTGCCGTGCTGATCGTTATGCCAAAGATCACAACATAGACAACTTTAGGTCGGTAGCTTTACCTCAAGGTTTGGTGACAGCTGGTTTTTTTGCAAATGTGGTTCTATATGATTTTGAGACCGCTCTCCGGGAAGCGATGGGTCATGCATTGCCCGGTAGTGATTTGATTCTGGAGGATATCTGTTACTATGTGGACGATTTCCGCATTGTGCTTCGCATTCCCAAAGGCATGCAGGAACTTGATGTAAAAGCGCAAATGATAACAGGGTTTCAGAGCTTATTGGACAGACATGCGTCAGGCCTGAAAATTTCAGAAAATAAAACTCTGGTTACTATAGAGGGCAGAGATAAACGCTTCTTGGTTATGCAATCCAGAGAGGCAAACCGCATACAGAGTCAAGTTTCCGACACCTTCGATATGCTGCACGGAACAGAATTGATAGCTGCCATCGAAGGTTTTTTTCATACGCAACAGCGGTATTCTACTGAGCCAAGTCCAGATAAAAAAAAGGACTCTGGCTTGCTGGTTGGTGTTCCTGACATGAGGGACGACACAGCCGCCAGGTTCGCCGCTGGAAAGTTCCGCAGAACTTTTCGTTCCCTACGACCGCTCCTGGCTGATGAGCCAGAGTGGTGCAGACGTGAGCCAGACTCTTTGCCAGGCAATGATGAAGAAGAGCTTCCCCATTTTTTTGTGCTTACTAAAATGCAACTTGATGAACGGGCAAAGTTTTTTGCCGCACTTTTAATAGAAGAATGGATTAGAAATCCTGGTAATGTGCGCCTTCTGCGTATAGCTTTGGATATGTATCCAGACTGTGAGTTCCTTGATCAGGTATTGGGAATCCTACGTCCAGGCTGGGAACCTAACTCGTTCAGGAAAGCTAAACGGGAAGTTAGGGTCTACTGCTTAGCAGAACTATTTCGTGCAGGGGCAACTGAGACAGGCTTTGTTCAAGACAATGAATGCCTCCCATCAGGTATCTCAATCATTGAATATCATAATCGGCTAATCAAAGAGGCCATAGATATTTTGACAAACTATTTGGATGCGAACGCTCCGGGAGCGAGGTTTCCATGGTACTTGATGCAGCAGGTTTTGCTATATTTACTTGCACGAAACGCTTTACCAGAGCACATGACAAAAAAAACAAGAGGAGGAAAGTTTCTTTCTCATTACTGGATGCTTGCTAAATTCATGGCCGGCAAGATCCCCGCAAACCTCGAACAACGTTCAATATATCTTGTAATTGCAAAGACCGGGTATGGCATTTCAGATTTCAATTATCTCAGGTCAATGGCAAGGTTGTCAGATAAGTTTCTTATTAACGTCAATCGCATATCACCTTCTGTGGCACGTTATCTTTGGTTAAACTTTAAAAGCAATGCAAGCGAAAGGTTGGCTCGTACTGCATTACGACTTGGATTAGAGAACCATGCTGCTACAGCAACCGAAAAGACTATTGCTGTACTATCCGAACTGTCGATCAATCCGTTCATTGAGGAAGAAAACCTTCTTCAATTGGCATCATGGCTCCTCAAAAATCCTGCATCTTCAGAAAATGAAGTAACGCCTTGGCATGTCCGTTGTGATGTTTCGACGTCCGATGGATATGTATTTGGTAAGATAGACACTAAGTCTTTTGAGTTCACAAAAGCAGGTGGTAAAGCCACACATCTTTTCAAGCCGTCAGACTGGTGTGAAACTGATGAAGAACGACGAAAACTTCAGATAGGTCTTTTACTCCGATATGCACTTCGAGGATCAACTGATTTTTACAATAATGTCAGCTTAAGAAAGATATCTCATGGATTGCGATACAAGAAGCCTATTTCGCATTGGGAGCAACAGCGGTATTCAAGTTATCAGGGGCGGAATGCTTTTGGACCGCCATGGCTACCCATATCTTCATTTACGGAAGACCTCCTCTTTCAATTGCTTCGATGGCCAGGGGCCGGTATTCTAAGCCCGGAAGTATCTATTGATGAGCTATCACAAAGAACAGAGAAACGTCTGGCTCATCTTCTTAATCAACGCGGCAAGATTACAGCGGTCACGTTTCTGGAACAGAAAGCGCCTTATCCGACAATTAAATCAAAGCATCCTTGGGAACGGACTTTGCGCATTGGAATTGTTCAGTCAATCATTCCAAGCTTTGACGATTACAAACAGAACACCAACAATCCGGAGTTGTTGAGTGATGCCTCCCTTCGAACTCGGCAACGCGCACATTTAGCTTCAATTATGGAAGGTGTTGCCCAGATGCTGCGTGTACGAGAAACTCATCGCCCGCAAACACGTGATGACGGAAAAACTCTCGATCTCCTTATCTTTCCTGAGCTTGCGATTCATCCACACGATATTGATCCATTAATCCTTCCTTTTGTCCGGAGGCATAAGTGTCTTATGTTATTTGGCCAGGTCTATCATCCGAAAGATACCAGTCCGGATGCCCCTCTGATTAATAGTTGCCTTTGGATGGTTCCTGAGTGGAGCAGAGCGCAAGGATTTCAAATTCGCCGTATTGAACAAGGCAAACTCAACTTGACTGCCGCGGAGAGCGAATTTATACCAAAGCCAGTCGGATTCAGGCCAGCCCAGTGGCTTATAGAGTATCAGTGGCATAGTGATGCGGAGAAAAATCGTCCGCTTATTCTCTCGGCATCTATCTGTTATGACGCTACCGACATAGAGCTTGCAGCTGATCTTCGCTCAAAAAGCGATCTGTATATCATCTGCGCCCTAAACCGAGATGTGGGGACGTTTGATCGCATGTCTGAAGGGCTCCATTACCACATGTTCCAGGGTATCATTGTTGTTAACAACGGGCAGTATGGAGGAAGCAGCTTCTATATGCCTTTTAGCGAACCATTTCATCGGCAAGTGTTTCATGTGCATGGACAACCCCAAGTTTCGATTGCGTTTGCTGAGGTCTCCCCCCAAAAACTTATAGACCGACACGTTGGGCGGGAAGATGATCCACCAGAAGGACAATGGAAAACACCGCCAGCAGGATGGGAGAAAAATAGACCTTAAAATAGTGGTAAAATCGGGAATATCCTGATTTACTGGCAAAAGGTTATAATCTATGTGACAATGATAGGCTGAATAGACTATGAATGACGTACAAAATATAACAAAAAGCCAAGCGGCCCAACTCAGACTAGACGAACGCAATCACGTTGACAAGACTTTCCTCGATCAGCTTCTCGGCCTGGGCTGGGAAATCATCGACCTCGACCATAAGCATCGAACGACAACTGCCGCCAGAAGTTTGCCGGAAATATCTTGACTTATCGGTAAAATGGTATAGTTTATGTGACGTAAATAGGCTGTAGGGACTATGAATGACGTGCAAAATATAACAAAAGGCCAGTTGGGAAAGATGGAGGCTGCGTTTCTTGCCAAAGCCGGAGCGCACCCTACTTTTACACTTGCCTTTGCCCGTGAGGCATTGGGGCACGCAAAGGATGATCCGACGTCCCAGTTTCTTGAGCGGCTGCAAAGCAAAGGTTGGATTCGGCGCATCCGCCGGGGCCGGTTTGCTGTTGTTCCACTCTCTTCCGGCGAAGACCGTTCGCCGCAGTTGCATGAGTTTATCGTTGCTATGGAGCTGGTTTCTCCGGCAGTGATTGCCTACTGGTCGGCCCTCAACCATCACGGAATGACGGAACAGCTTCCCCGCACCGTTTTTGTGGCTACCGATCATCCGGTGCGCCGCCAGCCGGGCGATGTATTGGGCGTAACCTTCAGGATCGTGTCGCAGAAACCGGACAAGTTCTTCGGCGTCATGAAAGACTGGATAGATGAGACTCCATTTAGCGTTACGGACCGGGAGAAGACAATCATCGACGGGCTGGATCTTCCGCAATATGTGGGTGGCGTGAGTGAAATCGCCAAGGCATTGACTGGTTCCTGGAAGACGCTGGACGAAAAAAAACTGAGAACGTATGCCGTCAAAATCGGCAATTCTGCGGTTGCCAAACGTCTCGGGTTCATCATGGAGACGTTGGGGCTGGGAGATATTGAAGCGCTGCGCAAAGCGTTGTCACTGGCGCCCGGCTATTCGCCGCTTGATCCGACCATGCCGAAGCACGGGAAATACAGCAGACGGTGGGGCCTTCTGGTGAACGCGGAGATACAACCATGATGACGACGGCTCAATTGCATCGCGTCGCGGAAAAAGAAGGACTCCGATTTGGACAGGCCGAAAAGGACTACGTCATCCTCTGGCTGCTGTCGGGATTGGCAAAGGCAGGCGCTAAAAAGCATGGCTGGGTTTTCAAGGGCGGAACCTGTCTGAGGCACTGTTACTATGAAGGTTACCGGTTTTCCGAAGATATTGATTTCAGTTGCCGACCCGAAGGTGAAAATCTTGAGGCGTCGCTTCGCCTGCTGGATACGGTTGCCACATGGGTTTTAAATGAATCGGGCATTCGCTTGTCCGTGCGCGCCCCTTTGACGGCGCCTGGCGATTTTCAGATTGAGGTTCCCGTGGAATACAGCCGGGGCGGGGCGCGACGACAGGGGCTGCCGCAGGTGAAAGTGCATCTGACCTTTGACGAGCCCATTCTTGATAGAGCGGTTGTGCGGTCCGTCAAGCCGGGCTATGCCGATCTTTCGGCATTCCAGATCACTGCTTATTCCAAAAGAGAAATCATTGCGGAAAAGTTGAGATCACTATTACAGCAGCAGAAGAAGTGGCCGCGTCCACGAGACTTGTATGATCTCTGGTATATCCTGTGCAAATCAGAAGAGCATTTTTCATGGAAAGAATTGAAACCGTTATTCGATGAGAAGTGCCGTGTGCGCGGTGTGCAGCCTGATCTTGCGGGACTGACGTCGGACACGCTGCGGGAATGGAATGAAAAGGCCTGGCTCGACCGGTTGGGACCCATGTTGAAGGACTTGCCGGATTTTCATCATACGTGGAAGGAGTGGGTAAAAACCTTTCATGGCTTGGTAGCGGATACGAAATAAGACTGCCCTGTATAAGAAAAGAGGGAAAATGAAGTCAAGTGCCGCAAATCAATCAACTCTCTTGAGACTCGACGAGCGCAACCACGTCGAGAAGCCCTTCCCAGATCAGCTTTACGGTTTTGGTTGGGAGATCATTTATAATAAAAAGGAGCCTGCCGCCGTATGAGTCCAAAAGAATCCCAAAACGTCGAATGGAAAGAAACCTGGCGTGATGAATATATCCGCTGGGTCTGCGGCTTTGCCAATGCCAAGGGCGGCAAGTTGATTATCGGTAAAAACGATAAAGGCCAAATATTGGGTGTTGCCAATGCCGGGAAGCTTCTGGAAGACATCCCCAACAAAATTAAGGATATTCTGGGTATTATTGTTGACGTCAATCTGCTTCACGAAAAGGGCAAAGACCTGATTGAGATTGTCGTGGAATCTTATCCCTATCCGGTAAGTTACAAAGGCGAATATTATTATCGCAGTGGCAGCACCAAACAGGAATTGAAAGGGGCGGCTCTTGATAAGTTTTTGCTGGAAAAACAGGGCAAACGCTGGGATGCGGTGCCGGTGCCCCGGGTGGCCCTGGTCGATTTTAAGAAAGATTCTTTTGATTTGTTTCGCGCGAAGGCCGCCAAAAGCGGACGCGTGAGTGATGAGGTATTGGCGGAAGGCAATGCTTCGCTCATTGAAAATCTGAATCTGAAGGAAGGTCATTACTTTAAACGCGCCGCCATTTTGCTTTTTCACCATGATCCGGAAAAGTGGGTGGTCGGCTCGTATATCAAAATCGGCTATTTTCGCACCGATGCCGATCTGCTTTATCAGGATGAAATTCACGGCAGCCTGTTTGTTCAGGCTGAAAAAGCTTTGGATCTTTTGCTGACCAAATACCTGAAAGCGTCTATCAGCTATGAAGGGATCAGCCGTGTGGAACGGTTTCCTTTTCCGAAGGCCGCCTTGCGGGAAGCCTTGTTAAATGCGATTGTGCACAAAGACTATAGCGGAGGCTCTCCTATTCAAATCAGCGTGTATGAAGACAAAATATATTTCTGGAATGACGGCCAGTTGCCTGAGAACTGGACGGTGGAGCAATTGCTGTCGAAGCATGCCTCCAAACCTTTCAATCCGCTGATTGCCAATGCCTTCTTTCGGGCGGGGATGATTGAATCCTGGGGGCGGGGCATCGAGAAAATTAGACAAGAATGTGAAGCTGCAGGCGTGCCTTTGCCGGAATATCGTACCGATGCGTCTGGTTTGATGGTGCAATTCCTTGCCGGCGTCCGGCGAAAAGAGAAAATGTCGGAGAAAATGTCGGAGAAAATGTCGGAGAAAATTATTGCCTTGCTCAAATCTAACGGTAGCCTTTCGAGCGCCGCATTGGCCACGCAGATCGGCAAAACAAGCAGAACCGTCGAACGCGTTCTTCGTGAACTGCGGGAATCCGGGGTCATTGAACGTATCGGACCCGACAAGGGCGGCCATTGGGTCGTCAAGGAGAAACCATGACGGCAGAGAAAACGTCCTTGCAACTCAAGCTTGACGAACGTAACCATGTTGAGAAACCATTCCTTGATCAGCTTGCCGGGCTGGATTGGGAAATCATTGACCTTGATAACAAACAGCACCCCGGCGATACCTTTCGCCAGACCTTCACTGAGGTGGTAATGTTGCCGGTGCTGAAGGAGCAGCTCAAGGTCATTAACGATTGGCTTGAAGACGATCAGGTGGAAGAAGTTGTCAAACAGCTTACGGCGAGCTTTCCCGGTACAGGCCTGATTCAGAACAACCGACACGTTTTTACTCTGCTATTGGAAAACACCAGCGTCAGTGAGAACCGCCGCACGGGAGAGAAAAGCCCGACGGTCCGTTTTGTGGACTTTGCGCATCGGGACAACAATCGCTTTATCGCTGTGTGCCAGCTCAAGGTGCGTGTGCTGGGCACTGAGCACCACATCGTCCCGGACATTGTCCTTTTTCTGAACGGCCTGCCGGTTGTAGTGATTGAATGCAAATCACCAAAGGTCAAAGACGCTATCCCGGAAGCCATCGACCAACTACTGCGATACAGCGAGCAGCGCGGGGCTAAAGGTGAAGGCAGTGCACCACTATTTTATTACAACCAGATCATCATCGCCACCTGCCGCCAGGAAGCTAAGTTCGGCACTATTACCACCCACAGTGAAAAATATTTCTACCGCTGGGCAGATCCTTACCCTCGCACGGTCGCTGATCTGGGGCACGGCAGTAGCGGTCCTAACGATCAGCAAAGATTAGTCGCCGGAATGCTCGACCATGATAATCTGCTGGATCTTATTCGCACCTTCACACTCTTTTCGATCAACGACAAGGGTGAGACGATCAAGGTTGTGGGACGTTACCAGCAGTTCCGTGCAGTCAAGTTGGCGGTAAAGCGACTCCTTGAGGGGAAGAGCCCCCGCGAGCGGAGCGGCATTATTTGGCACACTCAGGGTTCGGGCAAATCACTGACCATGATGTTCATGGTGCGGGAGATGTATCGCCACGCCCAACTCTCACACTGGAAGGTGGTCTTTGTGACCGACCGCACACAACTGGAAGACCAGCTCACAGAGACCAGCCAGAGTATCGGCTTTACGGTCAAGGTGGCTGACAGTATCAAAAAGCTCAAAGAGCTCTTGCGCTCCGATTCCTCTGATCTGGTCATGGCCATGATCCATAAGTTTCGCGAAGCAGATTTGACAGAAATCTTTCCGGAATTGAACGCCAGCCCGTACATTCTGGTAATGACCGACGAGGCGCACCGTTCTCAATACGCTATGCTAGGAGCAAATCTCGACAAAGGTATTCCCAACGCCGCTCGCATCGGTTATACGGGTACGCCTATTGACAAGACGGAGCGCGTTTTCGGCGACTACATTGATAAATACACCATGCGCCAGTCCATTGATGACGGAGTAACTCTGGAAATCGTCTATGAGGGGCGCACCCACAACGCTGAGGTATCCGACAAGAAAGCGATGGATGCCGCCTTTCAGGATGTCTTCAGTGATTACAACCTTCAGCAGCGCATGGAAGTTCTGGGTTATGGCTCCCGCGACGCATATCTTGAAGCCGAACCGACCATCGAGGCTAAAGCCAGGGACATGGTGACGCACTATCTGACCCATGTCTTTCCCAATGGATATAAAGCGCAGGTAGTGGCTACTTCCCGTGAGGCGGCTGTGCGTTACAAGAAACATATCGATAATGCTCTGACAGAAGCCATTGTTGATTTGGAAAAAGCCAACCCACGGAAGCTTGACATTGGCCAGCTTAAAAAACTGACAACCGATGTCATCATCTCCGGCAACCACAACGACCTGCCACACCTCAAGGCGTATTCTGACAAGTCTAAACATGATGCCAGTATAAAAAGCTTCAAGATGGCCTTTGGAATCGAAGAGGAAAGTGTCACCGGCGATATGGGCATTCTGATCGTTAATAACATGCTGCTCACCGGTTTTGATGCGCCGGTTGAACAAGTCATGTATCTCGACAAGGTAATCATCGCCCACAATCTCCTTCAGGCCATCGCCAGGGTCAACCGCGTGGGCGGCGCAGGCAAGGACAAGGGCTTTGTGGTTGACTATGTGGGCATCGGCCACCACTTGAAGCGGGCAATCGACACCTATGATGAGCGCGAACAGAAGGAAGTGCTCGATACTCTCAGTTTTCCCGAGGAAGAACTACGGGAGCTATCCGCCAGCCATGGCGCCGTTATGGAGATACTCAAGAATCATGGCCTGACTGACCTGAACGATCACGATGCATTCTTTGATCTCTTTTATGATGAAGATCTGCGGTTTGATTTCATGCTGGCCTTTAAAAAGTTGACCAGTTGTCTGAATGTTCTTTTCCCCGCCAAGGAAGCTCTTGCTTATATGGCCGACTATCAAACCCTTGCCGAGATAAACGTGCTGGCGGGAAAGCACTTCCGGGATGAGCGATTGAGCATGAAGGGCATTCCAGCCAAGTTGCGCGGTATTACCGATGCGTATCTTGAGTCGAAAGGAATATCGGTAAAGATCGAGCCTATCTCCATTCTTGATGCAGACTTTCAGAAGCAGGTCGACGTGCACAGCCGCATCAAGACCAAGGCGGCTGAGGTGGAACATGCTATTCGTCACCACCTTGATGTTGATCTGGACGATGACCCTGATTTGCAGGCATCCTTCGCTGAGGCCTTGGCGGCAATTTTTGAAGAGTTCCGGAACAACTGGAAAAAGATATATGAGGAGCTGGAGAAGCTGCGGGCGCGTATCATCAGGTCTGGTAAAGAACCGACCTATGGGTTGCACCGGAAGAAGCAGATGCCCTTGTTTCGGATGTTCAAGCGGGAAATATTTGGTGAAGGGATGCCAGAGAATGAGACTTTGCTTTGGACGGGCGCTGAGCCGCAGCCACTCTATGGAATGAATCACGAAGACCGGATCAGCCACCTGGTTGATCTGACACAGAAGTCTTTTCTGACGGTGGAACGAGAGCTGAAACTCACCGGTTTCTGGGAAAGCATACCGGCCCAGAATAAATTGAGGGCGGATCTTCAAAATATCCTGCTTGCAGCGGAATTTGCGAAGCTGCCCGGCCTTGTAAAAAATCGCGCTCATATCATCTCCCGCATAATGGAAATTGCCTATAAGAAAAATGACATCATTCTTTACGCGGAGTGATTGCAATGGATTTGGCTTACACAATCAAAAGGTCTGCAAAGCGGCGAAAGCTGACCATAACCGTTGAGCGGGATCGCAGTGTTGTTGTGCATGCCCCGGAAGGGATGTCTGAGGATAAAATCAGAGAGGTAGTGGAATCGAAACGTCAATGGATTTATGTGAAGAAAGGCCATTCCCAAAAATATCATGCCTTGCCCCATCCACCCGGTAAGGAACTGGTCAGCGGCGAATCAGCGCTCTATCTTGGGCGACAATACCGCATTGAGGTAGTTAAATCTGGTGTATCCGAGGTTCGGTTCGCCCAGCGTTTTTTTATTCCGGCGATACAGGGGGAAAAGCGAGGGGAGGCCTTACGTGAATGGTTTATCGGCAAGGCTAAAGAAAAGATTGTTCCACGCGTAAGAATCCATGCCCGTGCACTCGGTGTCGATATTTCAGCGATCAAGATCGTTGACAACCGCTTTCGCTGGGGTTCCTGCACCCTGAATGACAATGTCAATTTAAACTGGCGGCTGATTAAGGCACCCATGTTTGTCATAGATTATGTTATCGTCCATGAACTTGCTCACCTCATTGAAGCCAACCACACTCCCAGATTCTGGAACATCGTCCGGGCTCAAGCGCCGACGATGGAAAAGGCAAAAGCTTGGTTAAAAGAGAATGGGCAGTTGCTGGAACAAGAAATATAAGAGGTCTGGTATCTGCAAAAGGGGACAGATTTATATTTTATTCTTCCTGGGTCGCCCTTGCCCTCTAAATTCGATACGATGATTAATTTTTGTTTCAATTTCGTCAATGAACCGATTGCTGCCGGTTAATTGTCCTCGCTACAGCGATTTGCGTATCAATTCCCATTCGCCTTTGGGAATTGAATCTTTCACCCAAGCCGCATAAGGGTAAAAAGTGAAAGGAGCCGAGAGGGGGAAAATAAGTGCAGATTATTCTGTTTCTCCGACAAGAAAAAGTTGGTATTATTAAACTTTTTTATATCTTTTCGCTAACATTTTATTTGAGGCAATTCTGTCTTGCCCTTGATGATTGCAGAGGATGAAATCCTGTGATATGCTCGTATTCAAACTTGGAGGTGTTTTATGCACAGCACAAAAGACATAATTCAGGAGGCCGCCGCGCTTCCCGTAGAAGAGCGTATCATAGTGGTGGACTCCCTCCTTCGCACCCTGAACATTCCGGACCCAGGCATTGATGCGGAATGGGCTGCGGTTGCCAAGCGTAGGCTTGTTGAACTTCGGTCTGGACGTGTTAATCCCGTTCCAGGGGAGCAGGTTATTGCGCAAATCAGAGAGCGGTTCGGACGATGACGTTTTATTTTCACAAGGAAGCAGAAACGGAATTCCTTGAGGCCATCGAATATTACGAAAGCTGCACACCGGGACTGGGAGAAGATTTCTTTCTGGAAGTCAATTCCACCATACAGAATATTTTGTCCTATTCCTCCGCATGGCCAATTGTTGAAGATGATGTCCACAGATGTCTGACCAGTCGTTTCCCATACGGTGTTTTATACAGCATTGAGCCGGATTGCATCTATATCCTCGCCGTCATGCACCTTCACCGCCATCCGGATTACTGGAAATCCCGATTATAGACAGGCAGGAA
>JQDQ01000238.1 GCA_000747625.2 Smithella sp. SCADC | reverse complement strand
AAAAAATTAATATTAACCGGCAATAATTGAGATGAAAACTTTTCTTGTACGCGGGCCGTCGAATTCGCAGAAAAAAATCGATTGCCATGTTCCCAAAACAATGCGGCCTTTCTCAATAATGACCAGTTCTGATGCACCGACTAACGACGATTTAACGTGTGCCGCGGAATTTCCTTCCATGTGCCGGTAATTCGCATTCAGTGGAACCGCTTTGTCCAACGCCGCAAGAATATCGCGGGACACGTCCGGGTCGGCGTTTTCGTTAATTGTCACCGCAGCTGTGGTGTGTGGTGTATAAATCAGGCAAATACCGGATTCAATTTTTTCTTCGCCGACTGCTTTCTGGACTTCCGCTGTAATGTCAAGCATCTCAAAGCGGGAACGGGTCTGCACAGATATTTCTTTCATGGATGACTCGTCGTTGATTGAGCAGTTGTTTTAATAACTGTATAAATATCGTTGACGATTTGTTGGGAGATCACCAGCATGGCTTTACTTGCAGCCTGGCAATATCCCCGGGGAGACGATTCCTGCAATGGTTCTTCCCGAACATATTTTTTTTGAAACATCATTACTTTGCCTGTTTCTTTTTCCCGGGTGTCTTTCATGGAAATGGTGATACTGATAACCGCTGTTTTATTACTTTTGTCAATACGCAGATAAAATTCCTCGATACCACCAGAAATGATAAATCGGCCTTCATCTCCTTCGGAACGGGAAAATATAGCACCGAAAAGGCCACTCCCTCTCATGTCTCGCAAGAGACTATCGGCAACCATATCCGCCGGATTTACCGCCCAGCGGGAGTAATTAAAAGAATCAAGGCTGTAAGCATCACTGCGAAAAATCATATTAGTAGAATTATAGGCAGCAGCAATGGAAAACCGGTTGAATTTGACGGATACCGCCAGCACGTCGAGATTTTTCCAGGATGGCGCTTCATAACTCAACAGATAATTTTCCACATTATATTGAGGCCGGCCGGAACCTGCACATCCGGTTATCAGGAATGATAAAACAACCAAGATAAAACAAAGGCTTTGTATTCCTTTCCCATAACTTTTAACCGTTATAAAAGGTCTCGTAATAGTGTTGTCATACTGGGCACAATCGATGGGAATTATAGCTTGGTTAATACTGGATTCCCGCCTTCGCGGGAATGACAAATGTAAATACAAATATTTAACGATTAATAATAACTTTCTCATTGTTTATTCCTCTCGTTACTCCATGGCTTTTCTCGGCGGAGCCGGTTTAGAGAAAATGAGGTCCGACGGGTTTTTTGTCAAGCTTTCGGAAAGTTTTTGCAGATTTTCCGAAGTGACCCGCAAATGCTCTGAAGTGTCTTGCAGTTCATTGGTAATAACTTTTGCTTTTTTGTTGATATCTCCAAGTAAAATATCCGTTCGATCTGCTTTTTCCTGTAGTTTCAAAGCATCTATTTCTTTTTTTGCCTGACCGATCAATTTGCGGGCGTCATTTAAAGTAGCCATGGTTTCATTGGCAACCTGATCCACTTTACCCTCAGCAACCACCTTGTTAACTCTAGCCATCGTCTGATCCAGATTGCTGGAAGTTGATTCCAGATGATTCATTATATTGTTTATTCGCTTGCCTTTTACGAAGTCTTCTACCGCTCTGGACGTGTTTTTCAGCTGATCGGAAATATCTTTGATATCTATATTCTTTATGTTTTGCATAATGGCACCCATATCGTCCAGAAAACGGCCGATTCCAGATCGGCGCGACGGAATAATTGGATAACTGGATTGAAAATTCATTTTCGGAGAGACAGACAAGTCGCCGGGGTTAAGTTGATCCAGCTCAATGAAAACAATCCCGGTAATGCCGGCTGTTTTAAGAGTGGCAACGGTTCGTTCTTGTAAATTGCCCTCCAGATCGATTTTCATAATTACTTCAATCAGGCGGTAGTCCGGAGCCACTTTAATACTCTGAACCTTGCCGATTTCGACACCCCGATATTTTATTGCCGAGTCAGCCTGAAGCCCCTGAACGGACTCATCAAAATAAGTCGCATAGAGAGAGCCTTTCGTTAACATTCCAGACGCACCGATCCAGATGATAATCGCCGCACAAATCAGCGTGCCAATGATGACAAAAAGACCTATTGAAAATTTTGAACTTTTAGCTGACATAAAACCTCTGTTCGTCGGATGTTGCAGGCTTTTGGCGTAAAAAGAAACTTTTTACCCGTGGATCTGTCGCCCGTTCTTTTAATTCCAACGGCTTGCCTTCGGCAATAATACCTTTCGCTTCCTTGTCCAACATTAACACTCTATGAGCTATTTTGTAAATAGATTCTAGTTCATGGGTCACGATGACCATAGTTGTTCCCAAAGCTTCTTCGGTTTTGATGATCAAATCGTCCAGCTCCGCGGCCGTAACCGGGTCAAGTCCGGCGGACAATTCGTCAAAAAAAAGCACGCGAGGGTCCAAAGCCATAGCCCGGGCTATGCCGGCTCTTTTTTTCATGCCGCCCGAAAGTTCCGAGGGATGATGATTTTCGTAGCCTGTTAAATTAACCATGCCTAATTTCATTCTAATAATAGCATCGATAGTGGCGGGATCAAGATCTGTGTACTCCTGTAACGGCAGTTCGATGTTTTCTCTAATTGTCATTGAACCAAACAGGGCACCGGATTGAAAAAGGACACCTATATTCTGTCTGTATTGGTTAAGCGCTTCTTCGTCGGCACTGGCAATATCCATTCCTTGATACAGAACCTGCCCGGAATAAGGTTTTTGCAAACCAATCATGATTTTGAGCAGGGTCGATTTTCCGCAACCGCTGGCGCCGACAATGACCAGAACTTCGCCTTCATAAACCTGAAAGTTTACGCCTTCAAACACCACATTATTACCAAAACGCGCGGCCAAATCTTTGACAACAATAATTGGATTTTTTTCTTCGATATCCAAAATATGCTCCTTCACTACTTCTATTACTTTATATAATAAAACATAATGGCAAAAATAGAATCGGCCACCACAATCATAAAAATAGCCACAACAACGGCAGAGGTAGTAAATTTACCGACATCCTGAGCGCCTGAGCGCACTTGAAATCCTCTTTGGCAGCCAATTGCAGAAATCAATCCGGCAAAAACGGCCGCCTTAATTAAACTGGTTACAATATCGAATACCTGAATTGTTTTCATTGACTGGGTTACATATGTTTTTATCGTCAGATCAAGGCTGGTGATACCGATTATCATACCGCCGACAACACCAAAAAGATCCGCATAAACAGTCAAAATCGGCACGACAATTACAGTCGCGATAACTTTCGGCATGGCCAGAAAGC
>JQDQ01000237.1 GCA_000747625.2 Smithella sp. SCADC | reverse complement strand
GAGGGCAGACAGGTCTTCAAACCCATTTCAGTAGAGGATAATCTGGAACTCGGCGCTTATCTGCATCATAAAATGCTGGGTGGTGGTTACGAAGTGAAAAAAAATAAAGAGATGGTCTATGATTTGTTTCCCCTTCTCCGGGAAAGGCGAAAACAGCTTGCCGGAACATTGTCGGGGGGAGAACAGCAAATGCTCGCCATCGGCAGGGCTTTTATGGCCAGGCCGAAACTGATGCTTCTTGATGAGCCGTCCATGGGACTTGCGCCAATTATAACTCAGGAAATTTTCCGGGTTATTGAAAACCTGTCCAGAGAGAAAAAAACAACGGTTTTGCTGGTAGAACAAAACGCGCGGGCGGCTCTGAAAATGGCCCATCGCGGCTATGTGTTGGATAACGGCCACATGATTCTTGAAGGGACCGCTGCCGAATTACTTGATAATAAAGAAGTTCAGAGGGCGTATTTGGGCAAGGATAAAAAAGAGATATGGGAACGATAATGTTTGAGGAGGTATTTTATGAATATCTGGGATAAAACTCATGAGTGTATGTCGCGTGATGAGCTTGAACAACTGCAACTGGAAAGGCTTCAGGCCACAGTCAACAGGGTTTACAAGAATGTCACTCATTACCGGAAAATATTTAATGACGCAGACATAATTTCGGAAGATATCCGTTCCTTGTCTGATTTGACCAGGATGCCTTTTACCGTGAAAGACGATCTGCGGGTTAATTACCCTTACGGAATGTTTGCTGTGCCGCTCAGAGAGGTTGTGCGCATTCATTCCTCCTCAGGCACCACCAGCAAGCCGATAGTGATGGGTTACACTAAGAACGACATAAAAATCTGGTCCAATCTGGTAGCGCGTTTTATGACAGCCGCCGGTGTAACCCATGATGACGTGGTGCAGATAACTTTTCGCTACGGTCTTTTTACCGGAGCCTTCGGAGTGCATTACGGCGCGGAAGCCATCGGCGCTTCGGTCATTCCGATGGGTACCGGCAATACGGATAAACAGATTATGATCATGCAGGATTATAAAACCACGGCGCTGGTCAGTACCTCCAGCTACGCCATTGCTCTGGCGGATCGTATTGAGCAATTGGGTATTGATCCGAAATCGCTTTCTTTGAAAGTCGGGCTGTTCGGAGGAGAACCATGGTCGGAAAAGATGCGCGAAGAAATTGAAAGCAGATTGTTGCTGAGTGCAACCGATAATTACGGAGTTTCCGAAGTGATAGGTCCCGGTGTCGCCGGTGAATGTCTGTGTAAAAAAGGCATGCATATCTATGAAGACGCGTTTCTTCCGGAAATTATTGATCCTGAAACAGGAGATGTCCTGCCTTTAGGAAGTGAGGGTGAACTGGTTCTGACAACGCTGACCAGAGAAGCTTTTCCGATGATCCGCTACCGGACAGGAGATATTACCAGTCTGGATTACGCTCCGTGTGAATGTGGCCGTACTCTGGCGCGCATGAAAAAAATTGCCAGGCGTTCCGACGACATGCTTATCATCAGAGGTGTGAACGTGTATCCTTCGCAGATCGAAGATGCGCTTTTCAGCGTGGCGCAGGGCGAAACGCCTTATCTGATTGTTGTGGAAAGAAAAAATGCAATGGATAGTATGGAAATAGTCGTAGAGGTAACAGACAAAATATTTTCCCTGGAGTTGCAGAAGCAGAGGTCTTTTCTGGAAGCGATTAAAAAACGCATAGCTTCGGTAACAGGCATTAATGTTGATGTCCGGCTGGTTGAATCAAAAAGTATTCCGCGCCAGAAAGGGAAAATTGCAAGGGTACTGGACAAACGGAATATTTAAAATCAATTTATATGTGGACTGTCATTAATACAGAAGACTACCGCGCTTTTCTTTTCTTGAGTATTTCGATCAGTTTATCGTGGTAATAATAGGCCGCGATAAAAATTGCCACACCTATAATCAGAAAAATAGTTAAAAAAGAGTACTGTCCATTACTGGCGAAGGCTCCGGTAGCAGAAAGCATAATTGTGCCGAAGAGGCGTCCGGCCGTGGAAATTATGATGAAAGTTCCCGTGGGAATGAGGCTGACGCCCATTATATAACATAAATAATCCTTGGGGAAACCGGGAATCAGAAAAAGCAGGAATGAAACCAGCAGACCCTTGTGTTCCATGAAGTGTTCGAATTTGGCAAAGACTTCTTTGCTGACCACGTTTTCCAGCAGCGGCTCACCGAAAAATCTGGCCAGCATGAAGGCAATCCAGGAACCGAGCGTGAGTCCGATTGTCGAATAAATCGTCCCCCAGAACGGACCATACAGATAACCGCCGATGATGCCGGTAAGTTCTCCGGGAATAGGCGCCGCCACAACCTGAATTATCTGGACTACTATAAAAATCACCTGATCATAAGGGTATGACCGGATGAAACTTACCAGCTTATCTTTATCTCTAAAGAACAGATGCAAATCATAATGGATAAAAATAAAAACTGATAAGGCAATTAGGAGAAATAAAAATAAAATTCTGATGGACAGACGTTTATTCATTGGTAATTATTAGCAGGTTTGTTCCTTAGTCTTATTTTTCAATTTTTTTTGTTTCTTCCTCTGGTTTTTTATCGGGTCCATTCATTTCCTGCTTAAACCCTTTTATCGCCTTGCCGATGGAATTGCCTAATTGCGGAAGTTTCCCCGGGCCAAAGATAATCAAAACTATGCCCAGGATGACTAGAAGATGCATCGGTTGCATAAGTCCCTCAAACATTTTAATACCTCCAACAACTTTTCTTCGTGGAACCGTATAATATAATTTTAGTTTAGTCAAATCGATTGTCTCAAGTTAACTGCCGGATTTTTACGTTACGGTTACAAGATTATACTTCTTTTAAATTACCATCTTTAACAATCAGACCAAAATGGTTGACTTTAAAAAAACTATGTGTAAAAAAATAAAATCTTGAAATTTTTTAAAATGCTGATAATGCCTGTGAAATAAAAACTCACTTGATAAAGTAGAGGAGGATATCTTCATGTCGAAAGTTCCGCAGAAACTGGAAAGAAAAAAATCAGAAATCTATAAAGACGCGCCCATCGCGAAGTTCGGAGAAAGAAAGCCTGACTTTACGACAATGGGTAGAAAAATAAAAAATCCGCATAAAAAATTCCGGGAAGTTGTTTGCGTGGAAGCATGCCGGACGCCTTACGGAAAATCGGGCGGAGCGCTCAAAGATTTTTCCGCGATGGAACTGGGCGCTCTGGCGATCAAAGAAGTCCTGCGCCGCACCGAAGGAAAAGTAAAACCAGCGGATGTGGATTATATCTTTATGGGGCAGGTTGTTCCCGCCGGCTGCGGCCAGATTCCCGGACGGCAGGCCACCATTCTGGCGGGTGTGCCGGAATCCGTTCCTTCCATTACCGTCAACAAAGTCTGTTCTTCCGGCATCAAGACGATTGATCTGGCGTTTCAAATGATTCTGCTGGGGCGCGCCGATATCTGCATCGCCGGAGGTCAGGAGAGTATGAGCAATTGCCCGTTTGTCCTGCCGGATATGCGCTGGGGTGCCAGAATGGCCCTGCCCAACGGTCGAGTGGTGGATTCAATGGTTTATGATGGGCTGTGGGATGCCTTCTACAATCGTCACATGGCCATTCACGGCTCCGAAGTGGCCGACGAATTTGGCTTTACCAGGGCAGAACAGGATGAATGGGCGCTTAATTCCCAGATGAACGCGGTGCGCGCGATGAATGAAGGGAAGCTTGATGATGAAATTTTCCCGGTGGAAGTAAAACAGGGCAAAAAAGTAATCGTCTTTGATAAGGATGAAGGGCCGCGGCCGGAGACCACACTCGAAGGTTTGGCGAAACTTCCGCCGGTATTCAACCATTTAAGCACCGTTACCGGTCAGCCGGGAAGCGTTACCGCCGGAAACGCTCCGGGCGTCAATGACGGCGGCGATGTTTGCCTTTTAATGAGCAGAGAAAAAGCCGATGAACTGGGTCTTAAGCCCATCTTTACCATTGTTGATTATGCCGAAGTATCACAACCGACCAAAGACATTGCGACCGTGCCGGGACTGGCCATCAAAAAGATTCTGGAGCAAAACGAGATGACGCTCGATCAGATGGATGTGATCGAAATCAATGAAGCCTTTGCGGCGGTAGCGCTGGTGAGTTGTCGTTCAATTCTTGGCATGTCCAAAGAAGATATGTTTAAGAAGGTGAATATCAACGGTGGCGCAGTAGCTTTCGGCCATCCCATCGGCGCGACCGGAGCCAGAATTGCCATGACGTTGGGTTATGAATTAAAGCGCCGCGGCGGCGGCTGGGGCGTTTGCGGCATTTGCTCGGGGCATGCGCAGGGGGATGCCATGCTCATCCGCGTCGACTAAAAAGCCGGCTTCATACGGCTACCTTTGTCGGCGGAGCCTGTCCCGCGCATGCGGGATCGTCATCTTTTTTAATAAATAAGTCTTGTCATTCCCCGGCTTGACCGGGGAATCCAGTCACCATCCCCTCCCCGCCACTTGCGGGAGGGGATGGTGGGGAGGGGGAATTTTGATGCGGCAGTTGAAGGGGCATCCAAACGCTCCGAATCCCCTGCAACTGTGGCTCTAAGGCTCATTAATCTTTAATAGTCTTTCGCTGCGCCAGATGCGGATGATTTTTATTTTGTTTCCATCGAGGCGGTAGACAATGCGAAATGGCGCAAAAATGATTTCCCTCAGATTTTCGATATTGAATTCCGGCACAACGCGTCCGCTTTGGGGGAACCCGACAAGTCTTTCGATCTGAGAAATAATTTCCCTGATTGATCTGTGGCCAACTTCCGGAACTTGTTGATCCCTATACCAGGCACGGATATCTTCCAGATCGTCAAATGCCGAGACGGCAAAAGTGATAGTTATCTTTCTCGGCATGATTACCTGTTCACTCCCAGACGTTTTTTGACTTCGGCCAGATTTATTTCCCGTCCTTCTTCAATATCCATCAATCCTTGAACGACGCCGCGCAGAAAGGCCTGCTCTTCCGCTTTTTCTTCATAATCTTTTACAGATTCAACAACAGCAATACCTCTACCGCGGCTGGTTAGAAGCACAGGCCTGCGGGTTCTCTCAACCTGATTTAAAACTTTCCCCGGGTTGATCTTCAAGTCGGTAATGGGAATAATGTCTTCTGAATATTTGATGGTTGATTGCATAAAAACCCTCCTTAACTATCTATTAACAGGTGTGATAATAGCACCTGTTAATAGACCTGTCAAGCAGATAGGAATAATATTAACTTTTTTAGGCCAATATTATTCTAAAAATATTGACAATAATTATATATTTCTACATTATTTCCTCGTTCATGACGGGGGGAAATATTTTTGCATATTTTAATCTCTTATGTTAGCAAACTTATAATATTCCAAGAATTTTGAAGAGTTAAAATGATGAAAAGGCCTCTTTTTTATCTATCATTAGCCACTATAGTATATATATTAACTTTCATAATGAATTTGCCTGATTATGACTTGTGGGCAAGGTTAGCTGTAGGATCAATTTTCTTTCAAACAGGGCAGGTATTAAAACATGATATTTTTTCATACCTGCCGACGAAGAGTTTATGGATCGATCACGAATGGGGGTCAAGTGTTGTTTTCTATTTTTTAGCAAGATATCCGGGCGATTGGGGGCTCTTCGCTTTAAAGGCAGTCATTCTTCTTGCAATTTTCATATTGATTATAAAAATAATAAAATTGCAGACGAACAATTCTGCGGGCATACTTTATTTAACTTTTATAGGATTTTCACTTCTTCCCGGATTTGCCAATCTGATAAGATGTCAGATGTTCACTTACCTTTTTTTCACACTATGGCTCTATGCACTGGAAAAGATCAGGCGAGGAGAAGATAGATTAATCTGGATATTCCCGGCCACAATGTTGCTTTGGGCAAATATGCATGGCGGCTTTCTTGCAGGAATAGGATTGGTTCTTATTTATGCTTTCGGAGAGCTTTTCAATCGTAAGAATTCTCTGAAATATTTTGGAATACTGGCTTTGATTATTCCTGTAACTCTTATTAATCCTTACGGTCTTAATCTGTGGAATTATATTATTGAAGCTGCAATTATGCCCCGACCGTATATTGGGGAATGGAATTCAATCAGTTTGAGCGGGCCTTTTCACATTTATAAGGGGATTAAAATACATATACTTGCCGGTTTCATGCTTTTTGTTTTGTTTACGCTTATTGTCAGTATTAAACTGTGGCTTCAAAGAGAAAAACCTGACTGGACAAGAATTATACTGGTTGCCGTATTGTTATATCTGGGCATAAATCACCAGAGACATACCGTATTTTTTATGCTGGCCGCTTCCGGACTTTTTTATCATCAGTATCTTAACTTATTCAGCCCTGTAGAAAGGTTTATTAAAAATAAGATAGCGGCCAAGGCTTACAAAATATGGCAACCAATAAAGTATGGTTCCGGATATCTTTTATTAGGGGTTATCTTCATTTATAGTAGGCCTCATTTATCTGATAGCATTATCGTAGATCCTTTTGTTTATCCTGTTGGCTCATTAGAATTTATAAAACAAAATAATATTTCCGGAAATCTCGCTACTACGTTTGGCTGGGGTAGTTATGCGTTCTGGAAATTATATCCGCAGTGCAAAGTTCTCATAGATGGAAGGTATGAGGAAGTCTATTCCAATGACGTATATGCCAAAGCGATGCAATTTTCGGAACATGGAAAAAATTGGCAGAATGTTTTAAGAGAATACCATTCAGACATACTGGTCTTGCCTAAAAGTGTTTATACCCGTTCTGATGCTTTAAGTTTAACTGATTGGAAAATTGTTTATATTGACGGGGTAAGCGTTGTACTCTTGCCGAAGAATAAAGTTAAACCTGTTTATATTGATCCTGACTATAGAAATCCTCTGTACGGGAAGGAAGATCTTTCCAAAGAAGTCAAATTGAATTGACCGCTTTTGAAAATCAGGAAACACAGATTTGTTTTTTGGATTTCCGCCTTCGTAACCTAAAGGTCCTCTGCGACGGGAATGAGAAATTTGATGCCGATTCCCCTTCAGGCCAGTATCTTTTTCACGACGTCCGCGATTTGGCGGCAGTGGATTTCAGTTTCTTTTTTGGTGGGGCCTTCGACCATGACCCGGCACATATTCTGGGTGCCGGAGTAGCGTACCAGTACCCGTCCTTTGTCACCTAACGCCTTTTCCGCTTTTTTGATTGCGGACATTATGGGGAGTACGGTTTCTATTTCCGGTTTTCTTTTGACGTCAATGTTGATGAGCATTTGCGGGAAAACCTTCATTATGCGGGCAAGTTCCGACAGAGGTTGCCCCGCCTTTTTTATTGCGGCCAGAACCTGTAGAGCGGTAATCAGGCCGTCGCCGGTGGTGTGATGGTCAAGGAAAATTAAATGACCGGAATCTTCCCCGCCGATAATCGCGCCGTGCGAGATCATTTCTTCCAGAACAAAGCGATCACCCACATTGGCAAACACTGAATCGATACCGAATTTCTGAAAAGCGACCGTTAAACCCAGATTGCTCATTACGGTACGGACAACCAGATTGTTTTTTAGTCTGCCTTCTTTTTTCAGAATAGCAGAGCATATGGCAAGCATACGGTCACCGGTAATAATTTTGCCCTGATCATCAACGGCAATTACTCTGTCGCCGTCGCCGTCGAAGGCAAAACCAGCGTCAGCCTTTTGTTTCAGTATTGCCGCGGCCAGTGTTTCCGTGTGCTGTGAGCCGCAGTTTAAATTGATGTTTTTGCCGTCCGGTTGATCGAAAAGTGTTTTTACTTCGCAGCCGAGTTCAGTGAAAACTTCAGGGGCTACGCGATAGGTTGCGCCATTGGAACAATCAAGGACTATTTTCATGCCTTCAGGATTAAGTGTTTTAGGAAAAGTGGATTTCACAAAATCCACATAACGTCCAATAGCGTCATCCAACCGCGATAATTTACCCAATTCTTTCGGAGAAGGATTAAGCCGATGCATGTTGTTGGCAAAAATTAGTTCTTCGATTGTGTTTTCTTTTTCGTCGGAGAGTTTAAGTCCTTCGCCGTTGAAAATTTTTATCCCGTTGTCCTGCGAGGGATTGTGGGAAGCGGAAATGACAATGCCCGCATCGGCGCGCATGTCCTGAGTTAAAAAAGCGATACCCGGTGTGGGAATTATGCCCACAGAGATGACGTTGACACCCATGGAACAAATACCAGATACGATTGCGCTTTCAAACATATCGCCGGAAAGCCTTGTGTCCCGGCCGATAATAATACGCGGTTTATGGCCTTTTTTCTTGGAAAGATAGGCGATGGCCCGTCCCACATTTGCGGCAACTTCAGTTGTCATGGGGTATTCGTTAGCAATTCCCCTGATGCCGTCGGTGCCGAATAGTTTACCCATAATTTCCCTCCCGATTTCCACTGCGCTTGTGTTTTATTACCGTATGGTAATTGTTTTTGCAACAGAGAAAACATTTGCATTAGATGATGATTATGACGGGACTAAAAAAATTAGATGTTATTATGAAGCAGTATGTAATGGCTATGGATTGTTGCCTTGTTGGCCGGTCGGTACTACCAAGTGAATATACCGTCTTGCAAGTATAAGGACGGGGGTGTTCCAATCGCGTCCCGATCCGTCGATTGCCCTCAGTTCCGCATTCACGATAGTAAGAAATTCATTGTTTTGAAAATTCAAGTAGTCGGAAAGACGGTTACGATAACTTTCCTGAAGCAACTTCAGGTCGCCCTCCACGCGGTAGCGATCCGTTTCCACCACAATTCGCTCATATCGCACTTCTACAGGAGGCATTAGATCACCCTTCCCCATAGGATTTTGAAGGCGTCTTCGATCAAGGCTACCGATTTGACAGGATATTGCTTATTCATATTTGAATTATAATAAATTTTGTTTAGTGTGTCAATAGAATATCTGTGCTCCACTTCTGGATTGAAAGCCTGTTATTCCAGTTTTTTTATAATTTCCTGCGCTATTATATTGTTGAGTTTCTTGGAAGCGTGTGTGTCATTTATATTGACTATTCTTTCAGTTAAATAAGCGATATATGACATGCCCAGATATTCTCGGGGAGAGAGAAAATATAGATAATTGAAAAGATAAGAACCGGAACCAATTAGTATTAAAAATTTGTTCATATCCGGTGGAGGATTAAAACCGTCGAATATTAATCCGTTATTCATGGCGACACCTTCAATATCATTTCCACAGTATTGAAGTATTTTATTAACTTTTGTATCTATGAAAATGATTTTGAATAATATTTTCTTCATAATCAATCGGTTCTAAATTCAACCGTTTGTTTTATTGCTCTGCCAATGGGGTTTTATGATAATGCAATTAAACTTGTCTCAGCAAGGGATTTCCTTGACAAATAAAATCTGCTTTCATATAGTAACCACTATGAAAAAGTAATAGGTGCAACAAAGCCATACAGTCACACCAGAGTTGAAGTGCTTCGGGAAATAATTTTATACTGGAAGAACGCAGGAGCCAGGAAAATATATCTCTTTGAAAACTCGACTCAGGCAAACTACACGAGGCCGGTATACAAGGCCACAGGCTATACAAGATTTGCCGCGAGACAGGTGCGACCCTTCCGGGTGCTCATTGCCAGCACCAATGTGGTCGCTGCCGTTATGCTGGCTTACTTGTGTGAACTACCCTGGTTGATTTTATCCGATTACTATTTCGTCCACTTACCGGCAATCGTTTTATTCTTAACCAATACGTTATGGGCAGCGCTGATCCACCTGGGAATTAATCCTATAAAGAAACTATTCTCATGTTGAACCCGGACTTTACCAGGTATTCGCTGGCGTTGGTTCAGGGCGATAAAATTATATTTTCTTCGCAAAGACGCGGCTTAAGACCTCTTTGGGATTGTCTTCAAAATTACCGGCAAACAAAAGAAAGGTTCATTTTGCACGATAAAGTAATCGGGCTTGCTGCGGAACGGCTCGTTGTTTATTCGGGAATTATAGCGGAGATACAAACGCTTTTAATTTCACAACCGGCAAAGAAATTTTTATACGAAAATAACATCAAAGTTGAAGCTGAAAAAACCGTAGCCAATATTCTCACGCAAGACATGCGTTCCATTTGTCACGGCGAAATCATTGCTTTGAACATAGCCGATCCTGATGAATTTTCCCAAAAAATAATGATGATGTTCGAGGTTTCTAAATTTAATTATAAGCTGGACGATCGGGAAGTATAATTTTTCGTTGGTGTTAAACATTGAAACGGAAGGTGATAATATCGCCATCCTTCACAACATATTCTTTCCCTTCCAGGCGCAGACGGCCGGCTGATTTAACTTGAGCTACAGATCCGCCATGCGCGATGAAATCATCGTAGTGCATGACTTCGGCCTTGATAAAGCCTCGTTCAAAATCGTTATGAATGGCTCCGGCTGCTTTGGGCGCCTTGGTCTCCAGTGGAATAACCCAGGCCTTGACTTCGTCCTCGCCGACGGTGAAAAAGGACATGCGCCCTAATAGAGAAAAGGCCGCGCGGATAATCCGGCCAAACGCCGGTTCGGCAATACCCATCGAATCAAGAAATTCTTTTTGATCGGTTGCATCCAATCCGGCCATTTCCGCTTCAATCTTGCAGCAGATTCCCATGACGGGCTCTTCTAATTTTGCCTCAGCGGCGAATTTATCGGCAAACGAAAGGTTGTCTTCCGCCACATTGACAACAACAAGCTCCGGCTTGATCGTCCAGAAAGAGAAACTCCGCAGTGTAAAAATTTCCGCAGGAGTCAGCCCCGCCGTGCGTAAAGGTTTCCCCGCTTCGAGGCATTCTTTTAATTTGGGCAGGAGGTCATTTTGCGCCACATCCTGCGGCGTGAGCGCTTTCTTGGATGTTTTGGTCAGGCGTTCCAGTTTTTTCTCAATAATTAATAAATCGGAAAGAACCAACTCGTCTTCCAGCTTGCGATAAGCTTCGATGCTCAATTGAACATCAGGGAGAGAAAAGCCGTCAACAACGTGCAGAATACCGTCTGTACCGCTTAAGCTCTGGCGTATAGCTTCCCATGGATGTTCGCCCACGGCATGAACATCAACAAAGGGGACTTTGGCCGGAGATACTTTTACCGGTTTGTATATTTCGACGAGCTTGTCAAAACGTTCATCCGGCACGGAAGCCTGACCGCGCACAACCGTTTCGTTATGCGACTGGCCGCTTTTCACGCCGGTCATGATTTCAAACAATGTGCTCTTCCCGCTTTGGGGAAGCCCCAATATACCCATTTCCATATAAAAAGTCTCTCTTGCTTTATGAAATTGCTATGCCGTATTTTAGAATTTCCTGAGCCAGGGTACTATAACGGTCGTTAATATCTTCTGGCGAGAACGGTAATGGTTCAATGTGCGAATCAATTTTTAAGGCGATTCTTCGTAAGAGCATCATTTCCTTCAAATTATTTTTTCCGAACTGATAAGAAATAATTGCAATATCTATATCACTTTCGGGTTTTGCAGTTCCTTTTGCATAAGACCCGAAAAGAATCGCCTTGGATACGTCAATTCCTTCCTGCTTTAGCAGATTGATATATTTATTGATTGAACCGAGCTCTTTCTTGTTTAAAGGTATTCTTTTAGCCATGATAAAATCTCTTTTGTTATCTTAAGATACTTTGCTGCAAATTTCTTATTTGCTTTCTTGAAAAAACTAAGTTTGTAGTCGTCATATCTTGCTTGTATATTAAATACACTGATATCCGCAAGTTCGTTCTGTATCTTATTTGTTAATTTAATATCTGTTTTTTCTGCGAGACGAACCAAATCATGAATGAGCGGCGGAGCTTTTTTCGTTGTTTTTACGATAATTGCTTTAAGATATTTTTCCAGAGCCAGATGGCAAAAAAAGAGCGCATGATGATATTTCTTGTTTTCAAAAAGAATTTCTGCTGTTTCCAAATCTTGTTTTGATCCATTTGCCCAGTTTTTTAATATCTCTTTTTCATTCATGTTTAAGAATTTAGCATAATATAACATTGAAGTAAAATGCATTTTTGATTCATGTCAATTGTCTATGACTATAATCACTGCTTGTCAAGAAATAACTAGTATGGTGTCCCCAGATTTTTGTGAAACAAAAATTAATCATCGTATCGAATTTCGAGGGCAAGGACGACCGAGGAAGAATAAAAAATAAATCTGTCCCCTTTTGTCAGGCATCCTGTACAAACTTTCCGCTGATCAGTTCAATAATCTCCTGTTTGGGCAACCGGGGATTATACGACCAGTCAAAATCCTGCATAATTTTACGTTCATCCAGCCCCGAGTTGTTGAACCGGCGCTCAATCAAGCGCGAGTGCCTGCAGTCCAGTTCATCTTGCACAAGCTGCGTCAGTACATCAAACACGTTTATTCCGCTGCTGTGTTGTGCTTGCAGGCAACGGGCCTGCAGAGTCTGGGCCATGCCGTGCAAATGCAGCGCCCGGAGTTGTTTTTCAACCTCTTCAATTGTTCTGCTCATAATTGCTCCTTTCACTGAAGTTTATTGGGTTTGCGACCGTTGTGCCAGCCGCGTGGGTTTCAAAAAACAGGGCATAGTCCTGTGGTGAACGAATGAGGCTGTGCTCCTGAGTAAAGTCGCCTGACGCCTTCTCCTTGCCGGCCAAATCCGCTCCGGCAATACCGGCAACCAGTTTTCTGATGATTTTGCATGTGACAATTCCCCGCTCAAGCGCAATCCGGGCAGCCTGCTCAATATGGACGGCACAGTGCCTGCGGGCAAGTGCAATAATGCCCTGCATGCGGCGATGCCCCAGCCGACCCTCTCCCTCAAACAGGTGTTTGCACAGCTTTTCCGTACAGGGGCCGATGGCGGCAGCCTGAGCCAGCAAGTAGCACGTCTGACGTGAAGGGTTAAAGATGAGATCTTTCTCCTCCATAAAGACCATGCCCTTGCGGGTGCCCTTTGGATGCCGCCGCAAAACAGTCAGCGTTTGCGGATCAATGATTTCAATCTCATGTTCATAAATGCGCACAATCACTTTGGTATGCAGCCGGGCGGGCAATGCGGCGTAATAACAGTCATGGATCTGAATGGTGCCATCATCCTGCACTGTGCGGGTTTCCTGCGAGAAGTAGGAGAAACTGCACAGGGGCAGATCCTGAAGAAACGGCTTTTCTTCCTCAAACATCTCCTGGACCTGCCGCTTCATCCGACCGTGAATCCGCACTGCGGCCCAGCGCTCTTCCCAGTGCCTAAGCCACTGATTCTGTTCTTCGATGCTTTCAAACCGGCGGCCTTTCAGGGCGGTGTTCTGGGTGTGCTGGATCGCGTTTTCAACGCTGCCCTTGCGATCTGGATCTGCTACGCGGGCAGGATCAGCCACAACGCCGTAATGAGCCAGCACGGCAGCATACAGCGGGTTTAACTCCGGCTCGTAGAGATCGGGCTTGATGACCCCCTCCTTCAAGTTATCCAGAACCACATAGCGGGTGGAGCCGCCAAAATAGCGGAAGGCCTCCTCGTGCAGTTTGGCCCACACCTCTTTGCTGGATTTCCAGACCACTTTGCGAAAACAGCGGCGGGAGTACTTCAGCGTCATGACAAACAAGCGCGGGCGGCGGTATGTGTTTGTGCCGGGTTTGCGGGTAAGCGCGCCAAGACCGTAGTCCACCTGCGCCTCCTCGCCAGGTGGAAACTCCAGCCGGTCATACCGGGTGGGATTTTTTCTGCGCAGCGCACGGCAAAACCGTTTCACGCTGTTGTATCTGTGCCCGAAGGCAAACCGTTCAACCAGGTCCTGATAAATGGAGACGGCATTGCGTCCCAGGCGTACCTGTTCCTCAATCCATAAACGGTGAGGCTCACAGGCTGAGCGGGCATGCGCCGGTATGCGTGGCTCGTCTTCGGCTGCCGACCCCTGCGGAGCCGGTGGCCGGGGTGGGGGATTTTGATCAACACTCTCCTCGGAGCCGGTGGCCACCCCGGGGGATTTTGATATATTGCCGGTGGCCGGCTCTTTACTTTCTGCTATACGGGCGTATTTGCGGATGGTCTTGCGATCCACGCGCACTTTGCGCCCGATTTCGCGCTGACTGACTCCATTGGTAAGTAGTGTAATTATTGCTGTTTTCTTGTTCGGTTGCAAAACGTTCATCCTTTCTCATCCTCCCATGTGCTTATGTAAAATGGGAGTCTGTAACGTTCTGCTGACCGCTTGTGAAGCTGCTTTTGAAAACCTGTTTTCAGTTCTTAAAAGCAACCGATGGGTGGGGGATTTTCAAGTGGCCACAAGTGGGGGATTTTGGGTGGCCACCCGGGATTTTAGTGAAACATGCAGAACCACGGGCATCATCGATGCCCTCCGCATAATGTGGGACATTCAACTTAACAATTCCAGATATCGGATTTGTAAAGTTTGGCAAATAATACTATTTTTTTCGAACAATGCAAGAAATTAGTTAGGGGCCATGTGAAAAGTGAAGAGTGAATGGTGAAGAGTGGAAAGCAGAGGATTGGAGGTTTGGAGGTTTGGATATCCACCTCTCGGAAATTCTCCCGACTTCGCGTCACTGCGTGATTTGGATGGTATCAGTGTTTCTTCTGCACTTGAGAGGCGGTCATGCTCTTCCAAATATCTTCAATTTGTAACGGATTGAAAATGCGAATGTCCCGAACATTAAATAACTGCTCACCGTTATAAAGGACAATGCCTGTAGCAATACGTTTAATTTTCAGAGTCTGAAAACGCTCTATTCCTTTTATAAAATCCGTGGAAAAAGTTGAGGAAGATTTTATCTCTACTGGCGTTAATGTGCCCTTTTCTCTGATGAGCAAATCTACTTCATTGCCGTGGGAATCGCGGAAAAAAAATATTTCCGGCCTGATTCCTTTGTTGAGCGCGCTCTTCATGATGTCTGCAATAATGAAGTTTTCATACAGATTGCCGCGCAGCGGGTCGCGGCTTGCTTGTTCCTCCGTGTTGATGCCTAAAAGAAAGGCGGCCAGGCCTGCGTCCGTGAAATATATTTTGGGAGACTTGATGACACGCTTTTGAATATTTTCAAAGAAGGGCGGCAGTTCGAATACAATATAAGAAGCTTTCAGTACGGAAATCCAGTCTCTGATGGTCGTCGCAGATACACCCACATCATTCGAGAGAGAAGCCAAATTGACGATCTGGCCTACCCGACCGGCAAGTAATGTGAGAAATTTCTGAAATTGTGACAGGTCGCGCAATTGAATCAAGGCGCGCACATCTCTTTCGACGTAGGTTTGCAGATAGCTGTTATAGAACCTGCGCGATTCGATATTTTCTTCATGAAGCCGTGGGAAACATCCCCGGACAATTGTGCCATAAACGTTCCCTCGCTTGGATTTATAATGGCTTAGTTCATGATTGGAGAAAGGCCAAAGCGTCAGCATGGCAGTGCGGCCAGCCAGTGTCTGGCTTATTGCTTCGTGCAGTTGCGGCTGATGGCTGCCGGTTAGGATAAACCGTCCGCGCTTTTTATTCTTATCGACGATTCCCTGAAGGTAGGATAGTAGCTCCGGCAGGCGTTGTATCTCATCCAGGATTCCGCCTCCTTCCAGCCTGCTTAAGAACCCTCGGGGATCGGCTTGGGCCGCCATCCGGATATCAGGGTCTTCCATTGAAAAGTAAGGTTTATCCGGGAACGTCATTTGGGCCAGCGTCGTTTTGCCGGATTGACGAGGGCCCAAAATGGTTACGACAGGATACTCCGCCGCGGAGCGCATTAATTCTTCCGATATATCTCTAATAATCATGGCGACAGGATACTCGAATTATGTGCAAATAGCAAGTTTAAATTATGATTTACACAATATTTTTTTACTGAGAATTTAATCATAATCAAAAGAGCAGAAGTTAATTCCAACAGAGGAAGGAAAAGCGAGAAAATCAGGGTAGAGTAGAGAACTGGCAATGACCTCTTTAGGCTGACTTATCTGTTTCCGTCCCTTTC
>JQDQ01000236.1 GCA_000747625.2 Smithella sp. SCADC | reverse complement strand
TGACAAAAGAAAATATAAAAATGTCATTCCCGCAATTTTCTGGCGGGAATCCAGGAATATTATGGATCCCCGACAGGTAACTTCGGGGATGACAGTTGTGTGACACTTCGGGGATGACAGTTGTGTGACACTTCCAGCATGACAATTGTGTGACACTTCGGGGATGACAGTTGTGTGAACATTCGGGCATGACAAAAGATAGAAAGGAGGGATCTTTTTATGTTGTTTGATAAGACAATCGCCGTTGTTGTTCCCTCATATAATGAAGAGAAACAAATCAGGCAGGTTTTGGAAACCATGCCTGATTTTGTTGATCGCATTATCGTTGTCAACGATTGCTCCACAGACCGCACAGCCGCCATCATTTTGGATTATATCAGTAAGCAACAACCATCTCAGACGATCATCATAAATAACACTGTTGAAAATAATAAAAACAAATACAACAGAGCTGAAAATCTGCTCAAAGAAAAACAGCAGGCAGACCTGAAATACTTTATTCCTTCGGAAATTGCCAATGTCCATCCCGAATCCGACCGTATAATTTTAATCAATAATTTAAAAAACGGCGGTGTTGGATCAGCTATCGCCCGTGGTTATAAATGGTGTCTGGATCACAATATCGACTGCACTGCCGTTATGGCCGGCGACGGTCAGATGGACCCGGCAGAGCTGGAAAATATTTGCCTGCCGGTTCTAAAGGAAGAGATTGATTATGTCAAAGGCAATCGCCTCATCCATGGCGGCGCGCGCCTTGTCATGCCCAATACCCGATATTTCGGTAATTCTATTCTGTCCATATTAACGAAAATCGCCTCGGGCTACTGGCATGTTTCCGATACTCAAACAGGCTATACGGCTATTTCTCTTTCTGCTCTGAATGCGATCAAACTTCATGATATTTACAAAAGCTACGGAATGCCCAATGACATGCTCGTAAAGTTGAACATTGCTTTTTGCACTTTAAAGGAAGTTAAGATTAAACCTGTTTACAATATCGGCGAAAAGTCCAAAATGAACGTGGCCAAGGTCATACCGCGTATTTCCTGGCTGCTTTTTAAATCTTTTTTCAAGCGATTATGGGTCAAATATCTATTTCGTGATTTTCATCCGCTTTTTCTGCTTTATCATTTTGCCTTCATTTTAGGCATCCTTACGATTCCCTACGCCCTGAAAATTACAAACATCACTCTTTCCGGAGGATCCGTTTCACCGGCAACCATGCTGGCCTTCTTCTTTCTATTCACCAGCAGTTTCCAGTCTCTTTTATTCGCCATGTGGATGGACATTCAGGACAATGAAAGGCTTTATAAATCATGACTGATTTTATGGGGAAAAGTAAATTATGACCAATAAAAAAAAGATTCCTTCTATTGCCATCGTCGGAGCCGGGAATTGGGGGAAAAATTTAATCCGCAATTTCTTTGAATTAAACGCACTGAAGGTTATCTGTGATCAAGATAACTCTTCACTAAAACAAATGCAAAAACTTTACCCCTCCTGTGACTTTTCTACCTCGCTTGCTGATGTTCTTTCCCGCGATGACATCTCCGGCGTTGTTGTGGCCACACCGGCGGAAACTCATTTTCAACTGGCACAGAAGGTATTGCAATCAGGGAAACACGTTTTTGTGGAAAAACCCCTTACTCTTTCGGGAAAAGACGCCGCGGAACTGATTGCCCTGGCACACAAGAATAATTTGGTTTTAATGGTCGGCCATCTTTTGCAGTATCACCCCGCTTTTGTAAAATTGAAACAACTGGCGCAGGAAGGCGAACTGGGCCGGATTAATTACATATACTCGCACCGTCTGAATCTGGGGAAAATCAGAAGAGAAGAAAATATACTTTGGTCTTTCGCACCGCACGATATTTCGATGATTCTTGCTCTGGCCGGCGAAGAACCGGAAAGCGTCATTGCCACCGGCGGCAATTACCTCCATAAAAAAATCGCCGATGTCACGACAACTCATCTGGAATTTTCCTCCGGTTTGAAGGCTCATGTGTTTGTTTCCTGGCTGCATCCTTTCAAAGATCAAAAATTGGTTGTTGTCGGTGATCAAAAGATGGCTGTGTTTGACGATACCCTGCCCTGGGAAGAAAAACTGCTCATTTATCCACACCACGTGAATTGGGAAAATAACGTTCCCGTTCCGACTCGCGGCGTTCCGGAACGTGTTTCTATTCCTTATGCCGAACCGCTCAAAGTCGAATGTGAACATTTTATTGATTGCGTTGCAAAAGGGAAACCCGCTTTAACCAGTGGTGAAGAAGGATTACGCGTCCTCAAAGTTTTAAACGCTTCTGAACATTCATTGAATGAAAATGGATTAAGAATCACTTTAAGAAATGATTCCGGGTTAAATCCGCGAAACAAAGAAAATTACGATGTCCACTCCTCTTCACAAATTGATGATGACGTCGAAGTGGGAACAGGAACAAAAATATGGCATTTCTCCCATATAATCGCGGGTTCTAAAATCGGTAAAAACTGTTCGATCGGCCAGAATGTTGTTATTGGTCCTGAAGTTAAAATCGGCAATGGTTGTAAAATACAAAACAACGTATCGGTTTATAAAGGTGTGACCCTTGAAGATTATGTTTTCTGCGGCCCCTCCGTCGTTTTTACCAATGTTATTAATCCCCGTTCTGAGATTAAAAGAATGTCGGAAATTAAGACGACATTAATCAAGAAAGGAGCTTCTCTCGGCGCTAATTGCACTATTGTCTGCGGCCACACCATCGGCAGTTACGCGTTTATCGCGGCGGGAGCGGTAGTCACTAAAGATGTACCTGATTATGCTTTAATGATGGGCAATCCGGCGCGGCAAAAAGGCTGGCTTTGTCAATGCGGCAATAAATTAAACAGTAAATATCAATGCCCACAATGTGGCAATGAATATAAAATTAAAGCAAAACAGGGGTTGCAAAAATCAAGTTAATTTTTTAATAATTAATATTATTTTCATAAATAAAAATGGATAGGAAGTGCGAAGATTTTCAGGAGGAATAAATTTGGTCAAAAAATATATATCCATCAATTATATTATCATTCTGGGCTTTGTTATTGGCGTCTTCTTACGTATCTTAATGTTATTTTATAAAGGTACTTTTGATATGGATGCTTATTTCGCATGGGGCAACGATACTCTCTTCCTTGGGTTAAATAATGCATATACCAGAAATGTTAAGAGCTATTTTCCTTTGCAATATCAATTATTTTCCATAGCATCAATTTATGTGCATTTACTTAAAGTTGATTATTGGATAGTTTACAAAGCTTTTAATTTAATATTTGATGTTGGTATTTTTATACTGCTCTATAATATTCTTTCCAAGTTAAAAATAAATCCTTTATTAACATTGTTTTATTGGTTGCATCCATGGTTTTTAATCATATATTCCTTAGGCTATATTGATTTCCACTTTGCTTTCTTTGTACTATTATCGATACTTATTTTATTGAGTATTGAAAAAAATACTTTAACCAACTTTCTTATTGCAGGAATACCTGTTGGTTTTGCATTTCTTCTAAAACCACAAGTCCAGACTCTCGTACTAGCTGTCGGATTAATATCTGTGCTTTATTATAGAGTAACAAAAAAATATGAAACTTTTGGTCTTCTTGCTTTTAGTTGTTTTTTGTTTGTTGTTTATACAATTTACTTTTTCATCTATTCAAAACCAATTTATTTTTTAGCACAAACCTATCTGGCGATATCAAATATTATGCCTTGCATAAATGCACAAATGCTTAATATCTGGTATCCAATCGCTTACATAATGAGGCCAGACAATTTCACACCTATTTACAGAGTTTCAGATCAGATAAAAATTTTATCATTCATATCTATAAAAAACATTGCTATTTTAATTACAATTGGAAGCATGTTAATTTTTACTAATACAATTAGTAAACAAATGAGGGGGAAATATTTTAACTCAATATTTATATTATTATTTGGGTTTTCTTTTTTTGCATTACCATTTTTAATGACTTCCGCTCACGAGAACCATTTGTTTATGGCATCTATTTTTTTACTAATTATTTCATTTAAAGTTAAAGATCTTCTTTTTAAAATTTCTGTCCATACGACATTAATCTTACAGTTTCTAAATATATCTTTATTATATAGTGAAGATTTTCTTTTCGGGTCGTTGCGAAATTTATTTTTTAGAAACATGGCTGAAGTCGGATTGGTTCTTACCTTAATTTCTCTTCCTTTTCTTACATATATATTCTTCTATTTTTATAAATTAGCTAAAAATAATCCCTTTTTACCGGATTGAAATGAGAAGAAAGCCCATGAATGATGAATATTTTAAAACCCGTTATTCCTATGATAAAGGAAGGAATAAAGTTTGGCGTGCTATCTGCTGCGATCTTCAAAAATATATATCCCCCAAAGCTACCGTTCTTGATCTAGGATGTGGATATTGTGATTTTATAAATAATATTCAGGCAAAAGAAAAAATAGCCGTTGACATTAGTACTGACTCTAAAAACTATTGTCTGGAAACTGTTAATTTTTATCTATCCCCTTCAAATAAATTGAATTTCCTGCGACATGAAACAGTAGATGTTACCTTTTCAAGCAATCTATTTGAGCATTTAGAAGATCAAATCTTGTACGAAACTTTGCAAGAGACTTTCCGCATTACTGCAAAGGGGGGAAAGCTGATTCTATTACAACCAAATTTTAAATACAGTTATAAAGATTATTTTGATGATTACACACATAAGAAAGTGTTTACTCATATCAGCTTAGCCGATTGTGTACGATCATTTGGATTTAAACTTGAGAAGTCTTATCATAAATATTTACCATTTACATTTAAATCGCTTATACCAAAATCATATTGGTTGACCCGTTGTTACTTGATGTCCCCCTTTAAACCAATGGCTAAACAAATGCTGCTGATTTTTAAAAAATAATATTTTCAGGAGACAGCGTGTACAATAATAAGATGGTCTGCGTTATTTTACCAACATACAATGAAAAAGATTCAATTAAGAAATGCATTAATGATTTTGAAGCACTCGGTATCATTGACCGCATTATCGTAATCAATAATAATGCAGCTGATGGAACACATGAAGAAGTAATTAAAACGTCCGCAGAAGAATTTTTCGAACCAGTTCAGGGCTATGGGGCAGCGATTCAAAGAGGATTCCGGGAAGCAAAGGAAGACTTAATATTTGTCTGCGAGCCTGATGATACCTTTTTAGCGAAAGATATTTATAAATTTTTAGCATACATAGACGACATGGAAGTTGTTTATGGTTCTCGTACCGTTAAAACATTTATCTGGAATGGAGCAAATATGGGATGGTTTTTACGCTTCGGGAATTGGGCTGTTGCAAAGCTCATGGAGATGCTCTACAATACAAGCAGCTTAAGTGATGTTGGTTGTACATTCCGCTTGATCCGCAAAGATGCAGTAATTAAAATGATAAGTGATTTTAGGATCACATCTAATTTTTTTGGCCCGGAAATGATGTTGTTAACTAAATGGAAGAATATTAGCTTTTTACAAATTCCGGTAAACTATAAGGATCGTGTTGGTGAATCATCTGTAACAGGCAATCTGGGAAGAGCGTTTAAACTAGGAGTGCAAATGATCTGGTTAATATTAACTTTCCGATTCAGGCGCTATAGTAAAAATTAGTTAGAACGTGCAATTGCAGTTCACTGAAATAATTGTCAATTATTATTTTGCAAAAAATATTTACTACTGCTTATAATCAGAACAGATACTATTCCCATAATTAAGTCTGTCACTATGCTCAATAGCCTCACAACTATCGGGAAAACAAGTGCAAACTGGATTATCCCTGTGCCCTTCAATATCAGAAATATCGTCCCTTCCCTTACACCCAATCCTCCGGGAGCAACGAGAATTATAAATCCAATGACATCACCAAGCAACATTGCTGCCGCAATAAAAACTATCCTCATTCGGTCCAGATCAAACCCGATGCCGAGGGTAATAAAACATCCCGCCAATATCCAGAAAAAAGCGCCGATAATATAAATAAGCTGCATGGAAATAATCCGGCGAGTCGATAATTGATGAAAAGATATGTTTTGTTTGATAATTCTCGAAAACATTTCTATGAAGAATCTTAAGAAATTATTATTCAATAAAACTAAATTAATTATCAGCAAAAGGCCAATAAATATCAATATTTCAGTTTTCAAATGATACCAATTAGGAAGCATCATTAAAAATAAGCAGCCCATCAACATAGACACCAGTATTGTCAATAAAGTAGTTACAATATTAAGATATAAAACCGTTGTTTTTGGTACACCCTTTGATGCCAGCCAATAGATTTGAACCATATATGACCATAGTTTCCCCGGTATATATTTCCCTAACTGCGAAATATTCACCACAGCAATGCTTTGTGTAAATTTTAGTCTTTTGTGATTATCAAAGTAGTTTATGCCTATATGCCAGCTCAATGTTGTACACAAATAGTTGGCAATCATCATCAAAATACCCAATACAATATATCCCCAATTTATTTGTAAATGAAACGTTCTTACGGACTCCCAGTTCGCGCTGAATTCCCTGTAGAAGAACACAACAAACACCGCTACGACAGCAACTGAGAGTAATGATTTTAAGTACTTTTTATAATCCATTTTATCATCCTGACTTTTTCAAAATATAAATATTCGTCGGACTGATAATACTCACAATTTCAGGTAACTTAATACCGAGTGGAATTTCATATTCGCTTGAATACCGCTTGGATTCATTTATAACATTAACGGTATAAAGATAAGTGTGAAACAAGATAAACATCTTCTTGATTCTTTCCTAAATATCCGGCTAATTTTAAAAATAACTTTTGCGGAAGATAATGCAAACAGAGAATCTTATAATAAGGTTCTACGGGGTAATACCTGTTGGGATTGGCGACATAACAAATGCCACTATTCTTGAGCAGGCGATTAATTTCTATCAGCAGGTTTAATTTGTTCTTTATATGAGCAAGGACATGATTCAATATTACAATGTCAAACTCGCCGCTGGGAAACGACGATAAATCATCTTCTATTTTAATAAAATTTATTTTCTCCCTGATATCCGGTGAAACCTGGTCAACAACGTCAACTGGCCATACGCTGTTGCTTTCCGAAAAATATGCCGCAATATGTCCACTGCCGCATCCAACATCAATGATATTTTTACCGGAAAGACGATCCTCTTTACTTTTAAGATAGTCTAACAAAACTAATTCTATTTTTCTCGCTTTAACCAATCTGCCGCAATCAACTGCATAGCCCCGTTTTAAATATTTTTTCATTTATTTAAATCCGTTTATTTTTTCGGCAACTTCGTAAATATCTTTTTGAGTATGTCCATATGAAATCGGCAGGCTGAGAGTCGAGGCATGTATTGCTTCCGAAACCGGATAGGATTTATCGCCTAATAGATCACGTAAGGCTTTCTGTTTATGCGGCGGTACCGGATAATGAATTTCGGTCCTGATTCCCTGATCTATCAGATATTTCTTCAATTTATCTCTTTGAGGATGCCTGATATTGAAAATATGATAAATATCGTAATAGTCATCCTGCACGAAAGGTTTAGTAAAATCTTCCCTTATTTTTTTTAAATATATCGCGGCAAGTTTTCTTTTATAATTATTTATTTCGTCCAGCTTTTTTAATTTTACGGATAAAAATGCCGCCTGTAATTCGTCCAATCGCGAATTGTATCCGACAACTTCATTATAATATTTTATCTTAGAACCGTAATTTCTGTATATTTTTGCCTGCCCTGCCAGTTCCGGATCATTCGTGACAATCGCTCCGGCATCACCAAGCGCGCCTAAATTCTTTGTGGGATAAAAACTGAAAGCGTTACAGTGTCCGAAAGTGCCGGCTTTCTTTTTTTTGTATTGAGCACCGTGAGCCTGAGCACAGTCCTCAATAACTTTTAATTTGTGGCGCTTAGCTATTTCTATTATAGGATCCATGTCACACATTTTTCCATAAAGATGGACAGGCATAATCGCCGCGGTTTTAGACGTTATGGCATTTTCTATTTTGTCAGGATCAATGTTGTATGTTTTTATATCCGGTTCGACCAGAACAGGCACCAATCCACAGTGAATAATTGAAAGTATTGAGGCAATATAAGTATTTGACGGAACGATAACTTCCGACCCAGGCTTAATGCGAAATATTTTGAGCGAAATAATCAGCGCGTCCAGACCGGAAGCAACACCTATGCAATTTTTTACGCCGCAATAATCGGCAAATTCATTTTCAAATTCATCCACGGCTTTGCCGAGAATATAAAAACCTTTTTTTGCAACATCGGCGAATGCTTTTTTATAATCAGCAAGAAATGACTTGTTTGTCTTATATAAATTTTCATATTCGATCATTGATATTCCTCATAAATGTAATCAACCGGATCGAAATATTCGGATGCCAGCACCATTAAAATAGCATCTTCTGTAAAGTCATGCATCGTGTGCCAATCATTGGGTTCAATTAGAAGGCACATTGAAGGCTTGTTAAGATGAAAATCTTCTTTCTTCGTGCCATCATTATTGGATACGACACAACTGCCTTTTAAACAAATAGCCGCCTGTACAGTTTTATGATGCCGGTGTCCTCCGCGAAGGGAATCATCCACGCCATAAATATAAAAAATTCTTTTAATTTCAAAAGGAATTACTTTTTCGATTACCGTAAGATTGCCGCGTTTATCCGAAAATGTCTTAAGATCAATCAGTTTTGCCATGTGTTTCCTTGTATTTTTCGATATAATATTCAGCGATAGCTTTCCAGTTGAATTTCGTCTGAATAAGCTCAAGTGATTTTCTTCCCATTTCAATACGCAAGCTTTCATCTTCAATTAACCGACTGACTAAAACAGCTAATTTCTTGTAATCACCTTCCGGGTGAAGACAGCCGTTAAAACCGTCAAACACGACAAGATCATTTCCTCCGGCGTTGGATGCGACAATCGGCCTGCCGCAAGCCATTGCTTCCGGCACGACAGTATTTAAACCATCCGGAGGATTTTTTTCCGACGGCATAAGAAATATATCACAGGCAGAATAATAATCTATTAATTCATTTGCAGCTACATGACCGATAAATAGCACATGCCCGGAAGTTCTGTCCTGACTTAAGATCGCCATATATTCGTCTTTTAATTTCCCATCACCAATAACAACTAATTTAACATTTTCATGTTTTTCCACTATATATTTTAAAGTCCGAAAAGCCGTGGAAAATCCTTTCTTAGGAATGAAACGGCCAATCATTAAAAGCAATATAGTGTCATTACTTATCGCCAAACTATCTCTCATAATCTTTCTTTTTTCAGTCGAAAAGTTGATTTTATCATTGTCTACTCCGTAAATAACATAATCAATCTTCTCAGGTTTAATGCCGCTCTTAACTAACTCTTCTTTCAAATCGGAACTATTACAGGACATATAATCCGACTTAGCAATAATTCCTGCCAGTATTTTTCCTAATAGCCCTGTATTTCTAATGACTGTGACATCTGAGCCCGGAAATGAAGTAAGTATTTTCGTATCTGAATGAGCTAGCCATCTAGCACCCACGGCAATTAAAGTATTCGGTATAGCCCAGTGGCAGTGCAAAAAATCATACTTTTCCCGCTTCAATAATCCGGCAAGTTTGATTATTCCTGTAATCAAAAGAAATGGCGTTAGTAAAATTGTCGACTTGGATATTTTCGTGTCGTTTTTCATGGACTTGCCATATCCTATCCTGTGCATTGATTCAAATGGCAGGTATTTATATTCTATTATTTTAACTTTACCAGTTGCCGCGTTTTTTCTTTGCTCACCGAAAAAAAACGGCGTAAATACTGTCAGATCATTTCCCATTTCAGCATAAGCCTCGGCAAGCGATGCGATAAAGTTTGATCTCCAGTCTCCTGCGAAAAAAGGATAAGAATGAGAAACAATGCATATTTTCATTTTATCGCCCTTTTTATTATATTAAGCAAAACATACCTTAGTATATTTCTTCACCGCATTTTACAAATTTGCCAGTTGATTAAATAACTTTACAAAAGTACGGCTTACATTTAATAATAAAACAACAAAATTTTCCAGAAATTAATAATATAAATAATTAATAGAGAACAAGACTGGGGGAAATATGTTAATAATTTTTCCTATACGACAAAAAGAATGAAAAGTTATGTTGAGCAATAAATAAAAGGATTTTTTGTGCCCGATAAATTCACACTAACTCAATGGCTGATCGGTATGCCTATGTCCCATTACTCGGTATTCTTATCATGGCGGCATGGGGATTGCCGCAACTTTCAATAAAAATAAAAAACGGGAAAATAATTGCTGTGTTTATTGCCGTCATATTCATCGTAATTATGACCCTGTCAACTTACCTGCAAGTTCATGTATGGAAAAACAATTATTCATTACTGGGACGCGCCTTGAGCGTTTATCCTGAAAATTATTCCGCCTTGCAGTTTCTTCCGGAGCGCAAGACTCCCGATAAATAACATAAGAAAATATCGCCTAATACTTCCATTAACCGGAGAAATATACCGATAGCACCAAATACCTGAAGCGCCGTTGCTTTTTTAATAAAATTATGTCAATTTAAACAAATTTTAATTTTCTTCCGAAGCACATCAAAAAAGGATAAGTACAAAGGAAGCGTATGCTGACAAAAGAAAACGGGTTTTCTTTACCAATTAATTTTAGATTCCCCGAGTTGCCGAAATATTTCTTTACTTTTATTTCCCTTTTCATAATCCTGATAGCGATTTACTCCAACAGTTTTTACGGCGAGTGGCATTTTGACGATTTTGCCAATATTGTCGATAATCCTTACATTCAAATAAAATCATTTTCCTGGCCGGAAATAAAACATTGCATATATGGTCTTGATCAAGAAAGAGTTTCCCGCCCCTTGTCTTATTTTAGCTTTGCCTTAAATTACAAATTCGGCGGAATGGAGGTGTTTGGATTTCATGTAGTCAATTTTATCATTCATTATCTGGCGGCTATTTTTTTATTTTTATTTATTTACAACACGTTAAAACTACCATTGCTCCGGGACAAGTACAAAAACATAGCTTACCCCATTGCGCTGTTGGCAACATTTTTCTGGGCAATCAATCCCGTTTTTGTAACTTCAGTTACTTATATTGTCCAACGAATGGCTTCCATGGCGGGATTATTTTATATCATGTCCATGTATTTGTATCTCAAAGGCAGAACATCTGAAAAACCATCTTTATCTATCATCTTTTTCATTCTTTCCTTACTTGCCGGACTGGCATCGGTGCTTTCTAAAGAAAATGCCGCTATGCTCCCACTCAGCATTTTATTATTTGATTTATTTTTAATTCAGGGCATCACTAAAGAAAATATTAAGAAATTCGCCAAGATTTTATTTTCCTCTCTATTACTGATCTTAATTATCGGACTTATTTATACAGGCTGGTTTTCTAATGCTTTTGAGGGATACGAAATTCGCGATTTCTCGATGATGCAAAGGCTTTTAACCGAACCTCGTGTCATTTTATTTTATCTTTCTTTATTGTTCTATCCCATTAGTTCCCGCTTAACTTTGCTCTATGATGTAGACTTTTCCCGTTCCCTGTTCCAGCCGTGGACTACGATTCCATCTATTTTATTGATACTTTTTATAATCAGTTTTGCTTTATATATTGCCCGAAAACGTCCCTTGATTTCCTTCTGCATTATTTTTTATTTTTTAAATCATCTTATTGAAGGTTCAGTTTTTTGCCTGGAACTGATTTTTGAACATCGTAATTATCTGCCGGCAATGCTTTTGTTTGTTCCTATAGCGGAGTTCATAGTCTATGTTCTTGATTATTTTTCTTATAAAAAAATCGTTCAGTTTATTGTCGCTTTAGGCATTGTAATAATATTAGTTGGCGAAGGTGACATTACATACAGCCGGAATAAAATAGTATCTGATGATTTTCTCTTATGGTTCGATAACATCAATAAATCTTCCGGATTGAGCAGACCTCATTCCAATCTGGGAAGAATCTACTATAACTATAATGAAAAAACAAAAGCGCTTCAGGAATACGAAAAAGCTATGCTTTTAAATAAATTTGGAAGCAAGGAAGCCATGGCGATACAAGAATACAATCTTGGTCTTTTTTATTTTGAAGAAATGAAAGATAGTCTGGCAATGAATTATTATAAAAAATCTTCCGAAGTAATCACTGAATATATTCAGAATTATATACAGATAGCGAAGATAAAATTACGGCAAAATAAAATTAAAGAAGCCCAAATAATTATTAAAGATAAATTAAAGAAATATCCTCATAATCCCCGATTACTGGAATCATACAGTTTTATCGTATTGAAAGACGGAAAGATTGATGAGGCTCAGTATTTTGCCAGAAAATGCCTTGCTCAAGATCAGAATTCCCTGCTTGCTCTTGAAATTATGGCCGAAACCTGCCGTATTAAACATAACTATGCCGGCTCCATCTCTTACTGGAAATCTGTCCGCTCGCTTTCCCCACAAAACGCTTTTGCCAATCTCGCTCTTATTGAATTATACTCAAAAACTAAAAACACAGAAATGTTGAATCAGGAAATTCGACTCTTATTGTATTCTCAGGGTTCTTTAAAATTAAGTGAATACATCAAACAATTAACCAGAGATGAAAAGTTGATTGTTTATCTTCCCGAAATTGACAATTATTTACTCATTACGGGAAAATGCTATAAATTCGACTGATGCACAGGCAAAAAGGTAAAAAAATAGCGTGAGCTGCCTCACGCTATTTTTTTAACACATTCCTTTTTTTCTTTTCCCCCGGCTTCGACAGTGGTAGACAAGCGACATGGAAGTTCATCAATAAAATAGTGGACATAGGTTATGCTCTATTTTTGTGCGTTTGCCTACAGATTTAAGGGGTCATTACGATGTGCCTGATCCGTTC
>JQDQ01000235.1 GCA_000747625.2 Smithella sp. SCADC | reverse complement strand
CAGCGACACTTATGCGCGCTATTGCTCTCGCCAGCGCGCCGCGCATTATTTCGAATTCGGCATCTTCCTTCGTCATCTGACCCAAACGGCTTTCAGCGTTATCCTTTGCTTTTAAAGCTCTTTCTTTATCAATATGATCGGATCGTTCGGCTGTTTCAATTAAAATTGTAACCTTGTTGGCTGTAACTTCCGCATAACCGGTGTTGACGGCATAATATGTCTTTTTACCTTCTTTAAGAAAATTTAACTCACCAATATCAACAGAACTTAAAAAAGCCTCATGACCGCGCAACACACCGAATTCACCTTCCGTACCCGGAATGGTAACTTCCTCAATTTTACCGGAAAAAACCATTTTTTCCGGCGATACAATTTCCAGCATTAATTCATCCGCCATTTATTTTCTCCAGCACTATAATTATTCACCAGCAATTTTCTTGGCTTTTTCCACAGCTTCTTCAATACCACCAACCATATAAAAAGCCTGCTCGGGCAGATCATCGTGTTTGCCTTCCAGTATTTCTTTAAAGCCTCTGATCGTATCAGGAACAGAAACAAATTTACCGTCTGTGCCTGTAAACTGAGCTGCAACGAAGAACGGCTGAGACAGGAATCTCTGAATCTTTCTGGCTCTGCTGACAGTCAGTTTATCTTCTTCGGAGAGTTCATCCATACCCAGAATGGCGATGATGTCCTGTAAGTCTTTATATTTCTGCAGAGTAACCTGTACCTGACGGGCAACTGCGTAATGTTCCTGACCCAAAACATTGGGATCAAGAATACGTGATGTTGAATCCAGAGGATCCACCGCGGGATAAATACCGAGTTCCGCGATCGGACGGGACAAAACGACGGTTCCGTCAAGATGCGCAAAAGTCGTCGCGGGAGCGGGGTCAGTCAAGTCGTCCGCGGGAACGTAAACGCACTGAACGGCGGTAATCGAACCTTTGGTTGTGGACGTAATGCGCTCCTGAAGTTCACCAAGGTCAGTAGCCAGTGTCGGCTGATAACCGACCGCGGAAGGCATACGTCCCAGCAAAGCGGAAACTTCGGAACCGGCCTGCGTGAAACGGAAAATATTATCAACAAAGAAGAGCACGTCCTGCCCTTCAACATCGCGGAAGTATTCCGCAGCGGCCAGACCCGTTAAAGCAACTCGAGCTCTTGCTCCGGGGGGTTCTGTCATCTGTCCATAAATCAAAGCGGCTTGCTTGATAACGCCGGATTCCAGCATTTCACGATAAAGGTCGTTTCCTTCACGTGTTCTTTCACCAACACCGGCAAAAACAGAAATTCCACCGTGGTGCATAGCGATATTGTGAATCATTTCCATCATAACGACTGTCTTGCCGACGCCTGCGCCACCGAACATGCCCATCTTACCACCACGGGGAAACGGCACCAAAAGGTCAATAACTTTAACGCCTGTTTCCAGAACGTGAACAGATGTATCCTGCTCCAGAAAGCTTGGTGATAGACGATGAATCGGCATTTTAGTTTGCGCGTTAATAGGGCCTAGACCATCCACAGGACGACCGACGACGTTCACGATGCGCCCCAGACATTCTTTACCAACCGGAACCATGATCGGATCGCCGGTATCTTTTGCTGTCATTCCGCGAACCAGACCATCGGTAATATCCATAGCGATGCAGCGAACAACATTATCTCCCAGATGCAGCGCGACTTCAATGATCAAATTATCTTCCTGATCATTGATGGCCGGATTAGTAATTGAGATGGCATTTAATATACTGGGCAGTTTTCCCTCTTCGAAAGACACGTCAACAACCGGTCCTATAACCTGAACAATTTTTCCAATATTCATAACTATCTCCTTACAAATAGTCGTATTATTTTATTTTACATGCGGCAAAGCGCCGCAGAAAAATTAACCTTTGGACAGAGCTTCCGTGCCGCCGACGATATCCATCAACTCCGCGGTAATCGCCGCCTGTCTGGCTTTATTCATTTTCAAAGTCAATGAGCTAATTAACTCTTGGCAGTTGCTGGTCGCGTTGTCCATTGCAGCCATCCTCGCTCCGTTTTCACCTGCCGATGTTTCCAGCAGAGCACGGTAAACCAGAACGTGAACATACATCGGCAAAAGCTTCTGCAACAAAGCCTCTTCCGATGGTTCGTAAGCATAATCAAGGAATCTGTCCGGATCAACGTCTGCGTCCTGTCCGATAGAAGGCAGGGGAAATAATCGGACAACAGTTGGTTTCTGAACAGAGACATTCCTGAACTGATTGTAAATCAGATAAAGTTCATCGTATTCTTCCTTGACAAAAGGCACGATAACTTCATCAGCAATGGATACGGCCAGCGTCATGTCAAACTTGCTTAAAACATCCACCTTTTGCGCCAAGACGTTGGCTTTTTTACGGAAATAATCACGTCCTTTGCGTCCGACATTAATAAGAGCAACTTCTTTGCCGTCTTTGACTTTTTCCTTCATAAATCTTTCAGTCGCCTTGATCAGATTGGTATTAAAACCGCCGCACAGGCCACGATCGGATGTCATACAAATAACACGAATTCTTCTGGGGTCGCGCACGGCAAGAAGAGGATGCGACATGGTCTCCACGCGCAAAGCAAGACTGTTGAGCACATCCATGAATTTACCGGCGTAAGGCCGGAAATTTTCCATTTTCATCTGCGCTGACTTAAATTTTGACGCGGCAACCATATTCATGGCGCGGGTAATCTGCTTCGTCTTTTTTACGCCGCTTACTTTTCTTTTTATATCTTTTAGCGAGGCCACCTGGATTTCTCCTCAACTTTATTATTGAACTTCAGTGAATTTTATTTGCCAATGAAATCAAATTCGATTTCACACTTATTCCGCCACAAAAACGGAATCAAAAGATGTCATAACTTCCTTCATCTTCTTTTCCAGATCGGAAGATATTATCTTCTTATCTTCTATCTCTTTCATAATATCGGGATGTTTGCTTTCCACGAAACTTAGAAGTTGCTCCTCATATACACGAACCTTATCCACATCGTATTTATCAATGAATCCTTTGGTTCCGGCAAAGAGTACTACAATCTCCTGAGAAAGAGACATCGGCTTGAACTGCGGCTGTTTGAGTAATTCAACCAGACGAACACCGCGATCCAGCTGCGCCTGCGTTGATTTGTCCAGATCGGACCCGAACTGGGCAAAAGCCGCCAGTTCGCGATACTGAGCCAGATCGAGTTTCAGCGTTCCGGCAACCTGTTTCATAGCCTTAACCTGAGCGGCGCCGCCGACGCGGGAAACTGAAAGACCGACGTTAATCGCCGGACGAATACCGGAGAAGAACAAGCTCGGTTCCAGATAAACCTGGCCGTCTGTAATGGAGATAACGTTCGTCGGAATATACGCGGAAACGTCACCGGCCTGTGTTTCAATAACCGGAAGAGCTGTAAGAGAACCGCCGCCGAGTTCGGGGCTTACACGCGCCGCACGCTCAAGCAGCCGGGAGTGATTGTAGAAAATATCGCCGGGGAAAGCTTCACGTCCCGGCGGACGGCGCAGCAGCAGAGAAATCTGGCGATAAGCCACAGCCTGTTTGGACAAGTCATCGTAGATAATCAAGGCATCCTGGCCGTTATCTCTGAAATATTCACCGATACTGCAACCGGCGTAAGCGGCAACATACTGCAGCGTCGCGGGGTCTGAAGCGCAACCGGCGACAACGCAGGTATAAGACAGAGCATCATATTGTTTCAATCTTTCCACAACCTGAGCCACTGTGGATTTTTTCTGGCCGATAGCAACATAAATACATTTCACACCGGTATCTTTCTGACGGATGATGGCATCAACTCCGATGGCTGTTTTACCTATCTGCCGGTCTCCAATGATAAGCTCACGCTGACCACGTCCGATCGGCGTCATAGCGTCAATAGATTTGAGACCGGTATACATCGGCTGATTGACCGGCTGGCGTTGAATAACACCGGGAGCGACCATTTCAATTCGGCGAAACTCTTTGGTTTCAATCGGTCCTTTTCCATCCAGCGGTTTCCCTGTAGCGTCAATAACGCGGCCCAGCAGAGCTTCACCGACTGGAACCTGAGCAATTTTACCGGTTCTCTTTACTATGTCACCTTCTTTGATGTGAGTAACTTCACCCAGAACGGCAACACCGACATTATCCGCTTCCAGATTGAGAACCATGCCTAAGATTCCGCCGGGAAATTCCAGAAGTTCCATCGCCATTGCATTCTGCACGCCGTATACTCTGGCAATACCGTCACCAACGGACAAAACTGTTCCGGTTTCGCTTATATCCAGCTTTTTCTCATAGCTTTTGATTTGCTCAGAAATAATTTGACTAATTTCTTCAGCTTTAATTGTTTCCATGCCCTATCTTGCCTCCCCTAAGAGATTCCTCATATTGTTCAATTGATTTTTGATGCTGCCATCATAAAGTGTATCGCCAACTCCAATCACTACTCCACCCAAAAGAGAAGGATCTTCTTCCACAGTCATTTCAACTTTCTTACCCATTGTTTTTTCCAGACTGGAACTTATGAAAGACCGCATCTCATTAGAAAGGGCATATGCAGTTCTTACGTTTACCCTTACTTTCTTCAGGGCCTCGTCCATTAATTGGCGATAGCAAATTACTATATCTTTCAAGATGTCGATTCTTTTCTTATCCACCAGCAACCGTAAAAAGCTTACTGTCATGCCGGATAATTTCATCTTGGCGATTAAATTGTCCACGACTCCTTTTTTGCTCGTTTGTTCGAAAATCGGATTAGCCAGGAAATCGCTTAAAGATTTATTTTGGGAAACAATTGACGCAAACTGATTCAGTTCATTATAATACTGCTCTATTTGTTTTTGCTCACTCGCTATATCAAAAAAAGCACGCGCATAACGTTTGGAAATATTGCTGATCAATGTTTGATTACCACCTTTTCCATATATTCTTTAACCATTGTTTCGTGATCTTGTGCTGTAATGCTTCGTCTAAGAATTTCTTCAGCCATTTGCACGGACACTTGAACTGATTGCGCTTTTAGCTGGTCCGCTGCTTTTTTCAGCTCCTGCTCAATACGCGCACGAGCATCTTCTTTCATCTTTTTGGCGGTTCTTTCGGCATCTTCGATGATCTTTTGTTTTTCAGTGACGCCCTGAGCTTTAATCATCTCAAAAATACCGTCTATTTCCGTTGATGCTTTATCGAGCTTTTCCGAATATTCGCGGTATTTTTTTTCGGCCTCCGCCTTTTTCTCTACCGATTTTTCAAGAGTTTCTTTAATTTCCACACGACGGCCGGCAAAAAACTCCTTCATCTTGGCGGCTAAAAGCCAATAAAGCAAACCCACTAATACAACAAAGTTAAAAGCCTTTTGCAGCCAGCCAAGCCATAATTCCGCTTTGTGGCAGTCCATACCAAAAGACTTCTCCAATAAACCGGTCAACATTCCCGGCTTGCAAGCCTCGGCGTCACCGCCACCGGAAGCAAAAGCGGCACCGGCCACAATCAGCAAAACGACTATCGTAATAAAGGAAGAAAGTGTTTTTTTCATTGCACCGACCTCCCCAATACTTTCTGAGCAATCTGGACAGATAATTCTTGAGAATGGCTGTCCAGAATCAATTTGGCCTTCTCAACTTCCTTATCCATCTTCTGTTGAAACTCTCGCACCATGACAGGTATTTCATTACGAACAACATCAACAATGTTTTTAGCCTGATTTGCGCCCTCTTGAATTATTTCTTTTTTCGCTTCTGTTGCTTTGACTTTGGCTTGTTTTAGTTTTTCCTCATATTCAGCAACTCTTTTTTCCACAGATTCATTAAATAGCTTTATTTCGTTCTCTGACTCTTCCAGTTGTTTTTTGCGCCGGTCGATTATGGACAGGATTGGTTTATACAGCAGAATGTTAAGGACAAAAACTAAAGCCAGGAAAATAACCATTTGGATCAACATCGTGTAATCAGGAATAACTGTAACCATTTTTTACCTCTGTTTATCTGTTGCAGGTTCTATAAACATCACATGCAAACATTTGGCAGTTTTTATCAGTATGCATAGCTTCAAAAGTGCATGAAGTTTTATACTCACGTGTGTTTTGAATATTTGAAATCGAAGAACCAGAAATTTTACTTTTGATACTCCTGATACTCAAAACCGTGAGGTTACTAATCACAACATTATTTGCTTGTCAAGTATTTTCTGACCGGCAGTCTACTTTTTTCTCAATTGCTTCAGCCATATGCGACCGGCCATCAAAAAGAGCGCCTTCTTCCATGATAAATACCGGAGCATTAACATCGCCCAGAAATTTGCCGGTGGAGTGGATATTGATCTTTTCTTTTACTTCAATATTGCCCTGTACATCACCACTTATATAAATACTTTTAACGTCAATGTTTGCTTTTATCAGAGCGCCTTCACCAACAACTAAAGATCCTTGTCCGTGAATTTCTCCCTGGAAATTGCCGTCAATGCGAACAGATCCGTTAAAGATAAGTTTGCCGATAAACTCCGCTCCCTGACCTAGAAAAGCCTTAATCTCTTCAACTTCTTTCTTTTTCTCCCACACATCATTCTCCTTGTAGTCTATTACTTACTAACGCTGTAGAATAAATCTGCGCGTACTTACATTCATTAATAACCCTATGGCCGCCAGTAAAGAAAGCATTGCCGATCCCCCGTAACTGAAAAAAGGAAGCGGAATACCAACAACCGGTAATATTCCTAAAACCATTCCGATATTAATAAAAACTTCCCATGAAATAAGAGCGGTTATTCCAAACGCCATAATTGTGCCTGATAAATCCCTGGCTTGCAAGGCAATTTTTAATCCCCAAAAGATTATAGACATAAACATTATAATCAACACCAGTCCGCCTATAAAACCCCATTCCTCGGCAAAAACGGAAAAGATAAAATCAGTTTGCTGTTCAGGTAAAAATTTCAGCTGAGTCTGCGAACCTTTTAAAAAACCTTTGCCAAAAATTTCTCCGGAACCAACAGCAATCATTGATTGGATGATATGATAACCAGCGCCCAAAGGATCGTTTTCGGGATTAAGAAATGTAATCAATCGTTCTTTTTGATAATCTTTTAAAAAATGCCAGCCAAGGGGAAGCGATATCAGAACACCAGCTAAAACAATTAGCAGAGATTTCCATTCTATTCCCATGAAAAAAACTATAGAAACAAAAATAATAAACAGGATCAAAGCCGTACCTAAATCCGGCTGTTTCAAAATCAACAAAAATGGCGCTAAAACGATTAAAAAAGGAACAAGGAGTTCTTCCAATTTGTAAGGCTCATTGGATTTGTGATCTTCAAAATAACGCGCCAGAGTAATTATTATCACCAGTTTCATCAGTTCCGAAGGTTGAAGGGCAAAGCCGCCCGCCCCCAGCCAACGTTGCGACCCATGTGCCGAAT
>JQDQ01000234.1 GCA_000747625.2 Smithella sp. SCADC | reverse complement strand
TCAACTCCTGAAATCCGGGCACTGCTATATTTGTGACCGTGGGCGTTTTATCTGAGAATTCTACAATGATAACACTTTTCCCCTGCTCAGCTTCTCCGAAGCCGATAGGCAATGGCGAGCCTGAGTAGCGTATAAAGTCGGAACCACCGACTCTTTGACCAATATGAAGATGCCCCAGCGCCAAATAATCGATATATTCCGGAAATATGTCTCTTTTAACTTGCGCCAGAGAACCGATATACAACTCACGCACACCATCTCCGTCGACTGTCTGACCTCCTGCGGCAAACAAATGGCCCATTGCAATGATCGGCGCCGGTTTTTCCATAGCTGCCTGTTTTTTCTTTGCCTCTTCACAAACACTCCTGTAATGATTTTTAATCCCCTCAACAATTTTTCTCTCCTTGTCCTCAATACTTTCGCCAGCCTCGGCGGTGCGTATATCGCGATCTCGGAGATAGGGTATGGCACAGACGATAAGCCCGGGCTGATTATTCTTTCCTGATAAAACAATCAGTTCATCCTCAGGTTGGTCGGATACATATCCGACTACATGGATGTTGAGAAATTCCAGAAGTTCCTTCGGGGCATTCAAAAAAGACGGCGAATCGTGATTCCCGGCGATGACAACCACATGGCGGTTTGATGAGGTGGCCACACGGCACAAAAACCGGTAATAAAGTTCCTGTGCATAATTACTCGGTGCGCTATTGTCAAAGACGTCTCCCGCCACCAGAAGCACATCGATATTTTCACTCTCGATGAGTTTCGCCAGCCAGTTCAGAAAAGCCTCAAATTCCTCGTAACGCTTACGCCCATAAAGAGCACGGCCAATGTGCCAGTCGGATGTGTGTAAAACTTTCATATCGATTATTCCTGCATGAAGTCGCCATTAAGTCAACTCAGACGTGTATCTATATCTCAGCATAAATCAATGTCATCCCTTTATCACCTTTTTTATATCCAGGCCTTGGAGAATTAAAGTGCGAATCTGTGGTTGTTAGATTTTCAATTTTTGAGATTTTCATTAGGTGCCATCCTGGGACAGTACCAGAAACGCTTCCGCCGGATGTTTGATAACAGCGTAGCACTTCATTTCCAGCCGTGGAGACGCCACATGCATGCGGTTCGACTACTCTTGGCTCTCCATCGTAATTGAATTTCAAAATGGTCTTTGTTTCCACTGCATTCTTGATATGTGTATTCATAACGATTCTCCTTTCACCTAAATGTTTTATTTCAATGCCAGCACCTGTGTGTATAAATTCCTCAAGTGATCGTCGGACATGTCCAAAATCGGCTCATACATGAATGAATTCAGGTGAATGTTCTCCGGTGTCATGAGAATCACCCGTTTAATAGTCTCGATAGTTTCAACATCTGCACTGAATAGCTCTTTAAATTTTGCAAGTAGCTTGGGTGTTTGATTTGAATCAATACTGGCTACGAAATTGTCATCGTTAATTTTTCTTACCATGAATTGTTCAGCAGCAAGTCGAATGGCAATCGAGAGGACAATTTTGTTCTCTAAGTTAATGCCATCACAAGCCTTGAGACATTCACCTGCCTCTTGCTGAATGAGATCAACTAACGGCTTGTTGCCATTTGACGATGTTCCAGTTGAGCCAAACACCGAGTTGTAAATCGTATCCAGCTCTTTTTGTGTGACACCAGCAGAGTCGCTCTTCCAGTGTAATAGTGAAGTGAGCTTGATGAAACTAGGATCTTTGTCGCCTTTTGTGAATTCAATTAGGTTGCGAATAAAAGGAATTGAGGCAATCTTCTTTCTATGATCAGTGAAGAAATTAAGCTTCCAGTCATTCACGAAAACGTTCTTGATGCCGGTTGCCTGCTCCAACGAAATGCCATTACTGCTCTTCACAGCCATGAGGCAATGCGGATAATCGACGAATCTGCTATTTATAGTGCGAAAAAAATCAAAATTATGGGTCAAGATGAGCTGGTTGAAATACGGTTCTTCGGCGATATCTTTCAAGTATTGAATAATGGCGTATTTGTTTTTGTAGTCAAATGAATCTGCGATGTCATCAACAATGAATACAGTTTCTTGTTTCGCCTTCTTTCGAGCTTCAACCTCAAAAATGATATTAAGTACGTAGAAAGCCCTCTTCTCTCCAGTACTTAGAACCTGCATCAATGCGGCTTTCTCTACCGGCGCCTGGTCCACTCCGTCCTCAAAGGTAAACGCGAGGATAAGCATCGGCTCCTGACCCAATATGACGGAGACCCTGTTCTTGGCGGTCAGCTTGAACGGGACAAAAAAACGGCTATTGAAAATCTCAATAACGGACTCCCATTGAGTCCGCTGGTTGCTTGCTTCCTTCTCAATCTCCTGCTTTCTCTTCTCAGCGGCCTGGTATTTATCAATCAAATCTTTGTAGAGTTCAAATCGCGCTTTAAAGTACGACTTCCAAATTTTTTCTTTAAAGCTCTCGATATTTACCAGCTCTGGAAGAAGCTCTTCATGTTCTCCTAAGTAAGCATCAAAAGCTTTGACATTTACGTTTTTTGTGATCAGCTTTTCGATGTCCGCAAACTTCTTCCGGAGGTCCTTATCTTTTGAGATGCCCTCCTTCTCCTTCGCTATTAGCTCCTCAAGTTGCTTCTGGCTCGTGATCTCTAGCTTCTCGTCAGCATTCAAATTAACAGTGTGCTTGGCATCGAAAAAACCATTATCAGCGAGGCTCTTTGCAATGGTTGCGGCGTTGTAGTAGTTGAACGTGCCCTTCTTGAAATATGTAGATGCAGCCAATAGTTCGTTGTATTTCTTGATGTAGCTCTCAATCGCCGTCTTGAAATCTTTAGTTCCAAGAAAGCTCATAACCTTCTCGTCAAAAATCGTGTCATAGTTAACGTCGGCGAATGGAGTATCTTTCTGGGCAAGCACTTCATCCTTGACGCGGATCAGTGCACGATAGAACTCGTCGTCACTCTTGGTAAACGTGGAGGAAATCTCTTTTTCCAAGTCCTTCTTCGAACCGGATTGCTCCTTTAGCGCCTTCAGGAATATTCCCTTGGATTTGTCGATCTCAATGTGGAGTTCTTCGTATTCCTTTCGCAGCTTGCTGTCCACAAGCAGCGTCGAAGTTTTCTCCGTGTGGCCGATATCTTCGTCGTCATAAGGCCGAATAACATAAACACTTTCTTTAGGTAAATCGACACCATTCTCATCGGTGATTTCCCTATTGTTCACTCGCGTTGGGAATATCCGATCCTTGGATTTAGCCCCGTCAGCTACATCTTTGAATGTCTGTGCCAGGGAAGACTTCATCGCGCCATTGGGGGCATATATAGCATAAACCTTTTTCTGGGAAAAATCGAACTGCGCCTGAAGCTTTTTGATCCCATAACAATTTTCCAGATCTATTTTTAAAGTCTTCATTTATTTCCTTTCATTTATGCACTATTAAAGCACCGATAAGCCTGAGCAATAACAAGCATCACTATTGGCTTTAAACTTGGAAAGATCATACTATTTTCATATTTCCCCTGCTGTTACTGCCACATCAAAGTCGACTTTGAGTTCTTCAAAGTGTTTGCGGCCGCAACGGATTTTTTCTGCTTCGGAGTTGCGCAATTTCTCAAAGTCCTTTGTACCTTTGGTTTCCCGCACGAGATATAAAACTGTATCATCGTGCTTTAAGATTGCCCAGTCCGGATTATATTCTCCGATGGGTGTTTCCACCTTAAACCAGCGCGGCAGCTTAACGAATAATTTAATATCCGTCCGTTTCTCTAAATCCTCGGCAAACTTTCTTTCAATTTCTGAATCGTATACAACGGCGTCGTAAACGGACTTCTGCACTTCCAGGCGGTTGTTCAGGTAGCTGATAACCTCTTCGTCCTCAAATAGCCTCATACTCCATTCCTGGTCAGCAATCTTTTCATATTTAATACCGTCAATCATCAGCTTGTGCAGTTCTCTTTTCATGATGCCAACAACTGCGTCCATAAACCGCTGGGGATTTATGGCAAACTCTTCTAATCTTCCAGAACCGACAAGTATCTTGACAATAGTGGAACGGGTTAACTCTGTTTCTTTTTGGATATAGGCAAGAATATCGGGCAATACACCGCTAAAAGAAATATCTATAATCTGGGCTCTAAGCTCGGTCGTGCCCACGCCGCTATGCCCGGCATTGAGTAGAGCTTCGCGGTACGAAACCCGGACAGTTTCGATCTTCTCCATTTTGCGGATGGATGCAACGGCTATCGTAATCAATTCCTCCGTTGAATACACCACCGAATAGGTTGTTTTTAATTTGATCCGGTTCCAAAGCTCTTCAAATTCCTTATCCAGAAAAACTTGTTTGTTGATCCGTAGAGGACGTGCGTCTTCATCGTTTTTAATATGCCGGTCGATCTGATAAGATTCCATCACCGCCATGATGTTTGGCCGAAGATCTTCAAATTCTGCGGGTACAGAAAAGGCAAAACCCGGCGCTTTCGGATTAAATGCGGGCAGCAGCTTGCCTTCATCATTGATATATCCTTTTTCCCGCATGACGTTCCATATTTTTTCAGAGATGTCTTTACCCAGCGCTTTTTCTTCGCCATCGATAAGTCGCATAATCTTGGCAAAGCCGGTGCGGAGTATTTTGCCAAAAGTTACGCCGCAATCATCTTCATATTCGGTTTGTAGTGTGCGGGCAAAATCTTCGTAGCGTTCATTGGCGATAACAGTCAGCTTATTGAGATTGTCGTCGAAAACTCTTTCACCGTTTTGGTTGACCGGCAAGCGCAGCCCCCGGCCAATCTCCTGCCGTTTTTTCAAAATGGAGCCTGTTTCATTGAGTGTGCAAATCTGGAAGACATTGGGATTGTCCCAACCTTCACGCAATGCGGAATGGCTGAAGATGAAGCGCAACGGTTCATCCAAAGAAAGAAGCTGCTCTTTATTACGCATGATCTTGCTGTAAGTATCCTCGTCCGCCTCACTGGTTCCCTTGGTATCTTTCAAAACCCCCTTTTTATCCTGTGAAAAGTAGCCATCGTGGAGTTTATCCACCGGATAAGAGAGCAACCCCTGAAAACGCTGCTGAGCAATAAGTTCATTGTAGTATTCTTCAAACCAAAGAGCGAATTTGCCTTTTACTGGTTTTCCCTGTTCATCATAAGCACGGTAATTAGCAACACGGTCGATAAAAAACAGACTTAGAACTTTGATGCCTTTGTCTTTGACTTGCAGTTCCTTTTCCAGATGTTTCTTGATGGTGTTTTTGATCTGGACTTTCATTAAATCTTCGCGAATGCTTCCTTGTTCTTCTCCCAGACGAATAATCCGGCCATTATTAAAACCGACAAATTCATTACCCGGTTCAGCGCTTATTTCCGTAATAACAAAACCATCGAGGTATGTTTCTCTTTCGTTGGAGAGCGCGAATAAATCGGCCCCTTGTTTCACCTTGACGGTTTTTTCTTTAACGCTGCCGGTGCGGTTTTCGTGAATCGTAATTTTAGCGGAAATGCCTCTAGTATTGTCAACCGCATTGAGTTTGATATAGGCATCGTTGAAGGTATTAGCGCCGGTTGCAGAGGCTACAACTATTTGCTTCACCAACCGCATTTCATAGGCACGGATCGGGTCAAGCTTGTAAACGTGATTGTATAAATTGCGGTGCGTTGCGGAATAACGCAATGTGCAAAGAGGGTTTAAAGACTTAATTGCTTCCTGCGCTTTGGGCGTGTTGTCCACACTTTGCGGCTCGTCAATGATCACTATCGGGTTGGTCGCTGTGATAAATTCGATAGGCTGGCGGCCTGATAGTCTATCGTTTTCCTTGAAAATAACTGCAATATCTTTTTTATTAAAGGCGTCAATGTTGATGATCATGATTTGAATCTGGTTACTCACGGAAAATTGCCGCAGTCTGTTGATTTTGGTAGAGTCATAGACAAAATATTCCAGCTCAATATTGTTGTAGAGAGCCTTGAAATGATCTTCTGTGATTTGCAGGTTCTTCAGCACGCCTTCCCGGATGGCCAGGCTGGGCACAACAATTACATATTTTTTAAAACCGTATTTCTGGCTGAGTTCAAAGATTGTTCTCAGATAGACGTATGTTTTCCCGGTACCCGTCTCCATCTCGACGCTGAAATGGTAGCCCTGCAATTCCGGTGTTTGTTCAATATCATTTTCGTCTTGAATTTTATGAATATTCTTCAGAATAAATTCATCGTTGAGCAATAAACTGTTGCCCATGCCCAGTTCTGTCTGCACCTGACCGCTTAATAGCTGCCCGGAATAGGCGGACTCAAGACGAAATTCAAAATCACCCTGATGCAGTGGCTGGCCATCAAAAATATCAACAATGGAGTTGACTGCGTCAATCTGATATTGCTGCCGGGCATCAAACTTGATTTTCATTATTTACACCGTTCTGAATTTGATATCTCTGGACTTCATAATTTGCACGGCGTTGGTTTTAAGTTGGTCATTGCCATGCAATCCTTCATCGAGACAGATAACACGCACCGGTTTCTTTTCGGCCATTGCCTTGATGACCTCCGGTGTCAAATCCTTCTCCAGACAAATCAGCATAGCGCCTTCATCTATGCTAAAGACTACTTTATCGGTCATAGTGAGTTGCTCGATTTTAGTTGTAAGAGGAAAACCGGATTTTAAAAGAAGTTCATAGAGAATATCTTCCTGAGAGCTCTTTGGATTGATATGCTCGACAAACATTTCCAGTTGATTTTTGATGGCGTCTTTTTCTTTGGCTACCTGATCATTCCAGAGCTTGAAGTTGGAGGGCTCCAGTTTGAAAACTTTAAATCCCAGATCAAGCTTATGTTTATCGCCGGAGAACAAATCTTTCTTTTGTTCCTGTTCGTCTTTAATTTTTTTTATGACTCGGCGAATGCGCTCCTTACCAATATCGGCAATGGTTTTGTAGCCTGCTTTATAGGCTTCGCTTTCGGGAGCACATGGTTCAGGCAACTGCACCATAATGAACTTACGACTGTCACCTGCCCTGTTGAGGTCAAGAACAGCATGAGCAGTGGTGGAAGATCCAGAAAAGAAATCTAGAACAAGACATTCTTTATCATTTATTAGCTCCAGAAAATGTTTGATTAACTTAGAAGGTTTTGGGAAGGGGAATATATCATTATTTGGAAAAAGCTCTTCAATTTCTTTTGTGCCATCTTGGGTAAAGCATTTATCATAAATCGAAAATGGTTTTACTCTTCGAAGATTTCCATCATTATTTTTTACATAATGCTTATGGCGTATTTTCCATTCACCATTACGATCCTTGTAAAATTTAAGATATCCATTTTTTTTCGCTTCTTCAACTCTTTCTTGACCCCAAACCCACTGACGTCGAGGCCATATTTCGGTTCCGTCGGGTGCTATAACGGGGAACCTAAGATTTGACCTATCCCCCATGCTATTTCCTGCCTCAAGCGGTTGAGTCATGAATTTACCCCTTGTAGCTTCATGCTCATCCGTTTCAGAAAAGAGTTCATTATAATATTCTTCATCACCAGGTGTCGTGAAATCAACTATCAATTCTTTATTCCTTGCATATATCAGAATAAAGTCATGATTATTGGCTAAATGATGCTCTTTCGCAGCATTGTACCTTTTCTTCCATATAAGAAAATTTATAAAATTACCTTCGCCAAATATTTCATCACAAATCTTTCTCAAATTATCCACTTCTGTATCATCAATATGAATAAAAATAACCCCATCTTCCCGTAAGAGATTCCTTGCTAGAAAAAGGCGAGGATACATCATGTTCATCCATTTAGAATGAAACCGACCGTCAGCTTCGGTATTGGTGGAATATTTCCGGCCTTCATCATCAATCTGACCGGTATAACGCAGATAGGTATCGAGGCTTTCACTATAGTTGTCTGGATAGATAAAGTCATTGCCTGTATTGTAGGGGGGATCAATTTCGATCATCTTTATCTTGCCGAGATAGGACTTCTGCAAAAGTTTCAAAACTTCCAGATTATCGCCTTCGATGAAAAGATTTTCGGTATTGTCAAAATTAACCGATTCCTCACGGGCAGGTGTCAGGGTGGCAATGCTTGGCTGCTGTATGATCTTGAAACAATCCGCTTTGCCTGGCCAGTTCATGCCGTAGCGTTCCTTACCGACATCCACCGCTTCACCCAGCGTTAGTCTGAGCCTCTCAAGGTCAATCTTCTGGCCTTCTGTGAAAACCTCCGGGAAAAGTTCTTTTAGCTTTTCTCGCTTTTCTTCCACAATGTCCATTGATCGCAAATCCATCTTTTCGTTGTCCGTCATTAGGGCTCCCCCGTTAGCAACTGGCTAATCTTTGAAACTCTGAAATTTCGTTAATCTATAGTTACAATGTAAACTAAATGTAATTAGTTAATAAAATGCGTTTTATTATCAAGTATATGGCTATACTGGTTATGTATTTAGGTTGTGATGTTATGTATTTTTGACCAATTCCCAGTACCCTGTATTTCGCGGTCCCATGTGGCGTATTTTGCCTTCTTTCTTTAATTCTCTTAGCAGATTAGAGATGTCCATAGGTTTTAATTCCGGGAAAATATCCTGAAAATCTTTCATGATACCTTTTTTATTCTTCATTAAATGGCGAATAATAAGTTCCTTTTGTTTTTCACGGGAAATGCCTTTTAATCTTGTGTATAGTCCGGTTTTCCCTTCCAGCACATAGTATCGGTGCGAAAGAATGTATTGCCGTCCCCTCGTTTTGCCGACAGGCTCAATAATCCCATACTCCAGAAACTTGTCTTTGTATCCCGGTTTTGTTACTGGCTGTTTTTCTCTGATGACTTCCAGTTGATATATTTCTTCAAAGGACAATAAAATCTGCTTTTCGTTTGTTATTCTTTCCAAAAATAAAACGAAATTTCTATCCTTTACCTGCGCAGGTATGATGAGTCGAACACTATAATTATCGCTTTTTGATAAATCAGGCAGACCCTTTCCTTCCCTGATTGTTTGCTCAAAGATATCATCCATGCCTTGGCCGGATCGTTCGACCAATCCCGCTTTCTCCAGTGTCTCCGCTATACACCGGTTTCGCCATTCTCGTTTATACAAAACATTTTCAGGCGTTATGCCAGGAAGAAAACCGCCGGGACTTTCTATAGTAAATTTTTCCGGTGAGGCTGTAATGAAAATGGACTGTGTGCTGATATTATAATCTCTATGAGCAACGGCATTAAGCACTGCTTCGCGTATGGGCTTCTCACTATAGGCGAAAATTTCCCGCTGGAAGAGACCTTCCTGAAAGGGAATACGAAGATTGCGGGCGTTAATGGTTGACCAGATATCATTGTATATTTTAAAAAAAGGTTCCCGCCAGTTTATACGAAAGTCATGGGCGATCTTGCTTTCAGCTTGCCGCCATTCAAAAATAATTTCGCTACCCGGCAAGTAACGATCTATTTTTTCTTTTCTGCCAAACAGGATCAACCCGGCGTAATTAATGCCATCATCTGACATTATGCCGATATTTCGCAGCATTTTTTCAGTGGTGAAATCTCGATAATCCTGCCTTCCTGCTTTCTGTACCCACCGAACCTTGAAGTTCTCAAGGGCGGTTTCGTCCATGTCAGACAATGATAATCCTTCGACTATTTTACTTGAAAAATCCGGCATGGTTTCATTAAGAATTGTTTTCAATGTCATGCTGTCCATTTCCACGAGTGATTCACCAGCACGCATGGGATAATGATATTTCCCGGTTGATTTTACTGTTTGGCCTGGTGGCCGCGGCGGAACATGAAAAATCAAAACACGACCTTTAGGGTGTTTTAATTCTTCGACATCAATTCTTATGCCTAATGAGGAAAGAAGCTTGTGGGAAAGCGTGTTATGCGTTTCATGGAATGCTTTTGTGCCAACAACACTGCGCGAAGGATCAACGCCCAAGATCAGCTTACCACCGCCTTCATTAGCCAGAGCAGCACAATAGTCAGGCAAATCTTTGCTTTCGTTAAATGAATTCTTTGCCGTCTTGAACTCAAGGTTCTCTCCTTCAATTTGAGTCAACCAGCCGTCAAATTCTTTAATAGTTGTATGATTTATTGCCATATTAACACCACTTTTTATACTACACAATTTTCCACCGAATTGTAAATAATTTCTCTTCGGATATTTTTTGTTTCAATTTCTTTTCAATCTCATCTATGAGTCCGTCTTTCTTGTTTTCAATCTCTTTGTCGCTGGCTGGATGGCAGAGCATAAAGATTTGGCTTTTGCAAATATTCAGACACAAGGTCATAGAGCTTTTGTTCCGCTTCCGTTGGATAAAATTCCTGTGTATTGCATTGGCAATCTTATTAGTGATTTTATAAACATTGCGTAGCCGGTGCGCTTCATCGATCACAACAATATCCCAGCCTACCTTCTGAATATAAACGTCCTTAGCCCATCTTCCGCAAATTGATATGAGCAAATGATAAATTCTTTTTGTTCGAAAGGATTTCTTTTGCCCTTTTTAATTAGCGATGTTGTTGAAATACCGACCCTGAATAGTCACAGTTGAGAGAGTGGCACCGCGAAATGCTGTGGCTATGGATTCCAGAATCCAGAGCATCTCCTACAGAGCCTCCCTAGAACGCTTTTGGCCAAGAAGATCCTCAGCGCGCTGAACCGATTCGCGCACGATAGCCGAAGCGCTTTCTGCAAGGCTGGGAGGTGGAGCAGGATGGGGCACACGCCCCCCGATCTCAAGGCGAACTAAATGCGGGAACGGATTTCTAGAAGTACATCAAATCAAGTAATATTTAAATAAATATATCAATAATCGGAAATGAATCAAATTCCATCATCAGCCAGTTGCTGAACAAGTTTCATTTGACGATCAGATAACTTCTTGGGGACATCTACATTTATTTTTACGTATAGGTCTCCTTTGGGCGCACCTTTTAATCCGGGCACGCCATAACCCTTCACTCTTATCTTGGTGTTATTCTGTGTGCCGGGGCTGATTTTCAATCTCTTGACAGAGCCATCCAATGTGGTGACATCGATAGATGTTCCTAATACCGCCTGGGTAAATTTGATGGTTTTCTCAATATACAAATCGTTGCCGTCGCGGGCATATATGGGATGAGGTAATACATTTATATTCAAGTATAAGTCGCCGCTGGGACCTCCGTTATAACCTGATAATCCCTTGCCGGGCAGTCTTAGTTTTTTGCCGCTATTGATTCCGGCCGGTATCTTTACACTGATATCTTCGACGCGATTTTCCAACTGAAAAGAAATCTTTTTATCGGCGCCAAATACTGATTCTTCCAAAGCAATCGATAGGTTATATTCAGCATCCTGCCCTTTTTGAGGCATGTTCGCATATTGTTGCCGGCCGCCGCCCATACCACCACCAAACAGACCGGCAAAGGGATCGTCATAATCATCACGGGCACCGCCGCCTCTTCTGGTCGTCCTGAAAGTTGTTCTTCCACCCCCTGCCCTTGCTCCGCCAAAACCAAAACTCCTTAATATTTCGTCCAGATCGACATCCCGGAAAATGTCTTCCTGAGAATATTGCTGTCTGTACTGATCGGCGGAACCAAACTGGTCGTACTCTCCGCGCTTTTTATCGTCGCTCAAAACGGCATAAGCTTCGCTTATTTTTTTGAATTTTTCTTCCGCGGCCTTGTTATTGGGATTTTTATCCGGATGCCACTTTAACGCTAGCTTGCGGTATGCCTTTTTTATATCGTCTGCTGTCGCTTTTTTGTCTACACCTAGAACTTGATAGTAGTCTTCTGCCATATTAACCCTTTCTGCCGGCCACGTAAAAAAACCATGTTCTACTTTGCATCTGGAGATTTTTACGAGGTCTTAAATGTTACGCATTTATTTTCGTTAATTTAAGCATCAATTCCCATTTGAAAAGCAATTAAGTTTATTTTTACCAATTTTTCCGGAAATGATTTCTTAATAACGCTTTCCCAGATAGATTTATCAATATTCATAAGGTTGGATATAGCACCCAGAAGGACCACATTTGCCGTTTTGATGTTACCAGCCTTTTGGGCCAGTTCAGCAGCGTTGAAGCTTATAACCTTTCCGTAATGCTTCTGTAAAAAAGCTACAACATCTTCCGGATAGGGCGCATCACCCATATTGACTGCCGGAGGATAAATTTCTTCAGTATTCACAATAATGACAGCATCTTTTTTGATGAATTTTAAATAACGCAGAGATTCCATTTTTTCAAAAGCAACAAGTGTTTGGATGTTTCCCGGTTCTGCCAGCGGTGAATAGACTTTTTCCCCATAGCGGACATGACTGGTCACACAACCACCTCGCTGAGCCATTCCATGAACTTCACTTTTTTTAACATCCAGACCGGCTTCCATTATCACCTCACAGATAATATCGCTGGCTCGCAAAATACCCTGTCCGCCAACGCCGGCAAACAATATGCTTTTTACTTCATTCTCAGACATTCCACCCTCACCCTAGCGCTTGATTTCAATATTAACCGTGTCATTTCGAAGGAACGAAGTGACTGAGAAATCTTTATAATCATTGAATAAGATTTCTCCCTTCGGTCGAAATGACATATCGGTAACTTTTGCAAGTATGCACTAGCCCTCTCCTCTCAAGGGAGAGGAAAGAAAAGCCGTAATTCTACTTTAACTTATAGCTCCTAATTTACAAACCTGCTCACATAAACCGCACCCATTACAAATGGTTCCATCAATGAAAGAAATACCTTTGCGTTTTGATCCTTCCTTCGTTATGCCTTTTTTCCAGGATATCGGCGGGCAATTCAAATTTAAACACATCTTGCAGCCTTCACATTTATCCGGATCAACTTTCAACGCCGGTTTCGCTTTAATATTTGCTCTCTTAAATAATGCACAAGGGCTTTGGGCGATGATGACAGATGGACCATCTTTGGCCAGTTCTTCTTTAATGGCGCTTCTTGTTTCTTTCTGATCAAGAGGATCAATAATCTTTATATTTTGAATACCTAGGGCTGATACTAAAACCTTTAGATCAACTTTTTTTGCCTCTTCCCCCATTAAGGTGTAGCCTGTTCCGGGGTGTTCCTGCATGCCTGTCATGGCTGTTGTGCTGTTATCCAGGATAATGATTAAAGCATCACTATTATTATATGCCATATCCAAAAGAGGAGTTATTCCTGAATGCAAAAAAGTAGAGTCGCCTATTACTCCAACCACCTTGCCCTTCCCTTTTTCCTTCATAGCTTTACTCATTCCGTGCGCCATTCCGATACTGGCGCCCATGCAAATGCAGGAATGCAAACCTTCCAATGGTTTCATATAAGACAAGGTATAACAGCCGATATCACCGTGAACATAAACTTTGTGTTTACGTAATGCGTAAAACAATCCGCGGTGCGGACATCCCGGACAAAGATTCGGCGGACGCGGCGACAGGTTTTCTTTGTAAGGCGAAACGGCTTCAGGTGTATTTTTTCCAATTGCGTTTTTAATAACTCCCGGATCAAATTCAAGAGTATAAGGAAATATTTCCTTGCCGATTACTTTAACGCCCATCGCTTTGATTTGTTCTTCCAGAAAAGGGTCCAACTCCTCAACGACATATATTTTCTTAACTTTAGATGCAAAATCGCGAATTAACTTCTCCGGCAAAGGATAAACCATTCCCAATTTTAAATATGAATAATCGGGGAAAACTTCTTTGGCATAGTTATAAGGCATTCCAGCTGTAATAATTCCAACATCCGGATTGTTGATTTCCATTCTGTTTTCAGAAAAAGTTTCCACGAATTCTTTCAACATCTGCTGTCGTTTTTCCACCTCCACCCTTCGCAGTCGCGCACAGTGAGGCACCATAACGTATTTCTCGGTGTTATAGACGAAACCTGTTTTGTCTATATATTTTTCAGGTTCTTCGACAGTTACAACTGATTTGGAATGAGACACACGCGTGGTAGAACGTAAAAAAACCGGCGTATCAAATTTTTCGCTGATTTCAAAAGCAAGCTTGATATATTTCTTAGCTTCCTGAGCATCAGCTGGTTCCAGCATGGGAATCTTGGCAAACCGGGCGTAATTACGATTGTCCTGCTCATTTTGAGAGCTGTGCAGTGAAGGATCATCGGCGCTGACAATAACCAACGCCCCGTTAGTTCCGGTATAGCTGACTGTGAAAATAGGATCGGCGGCAACATTGACACCAACGTGTTTCATGACCGCCATGGCCTTTTCTCCGGCCAATGCCGCACCTATGGCAACTTCGACAGCAACCTTTTCGTTAGTCGACCATTCGGCGTAAACACCTTCGTATCTTGCAAATTCTTCAAGAATTTCTGTGCTGGGAGTTCCCGGATAAGCTGTAGCGAATCTAACGCCCGCTTCATACGCACCGCGGGCAATAGCTTCATTCCCTGACATTAGTACTTTCAAAATATTGTCCTCCGCATCGTTTTGATCAGCTCAGGAAAGATATCTTTCGCTTGATGAAAACCGTAATGGAAGGATCAGTGGTCTTTTGTAAAGCTTTTTTATAGTTTTCCAAAGCGTTCTTTTTATCATTCAATTGTTCATATATGCGGGCAATATTGCGAAAACCGATTGATTCAAATCCAATATTATCACTCTTTTGAGCTTTTTCGAAATATTCCAGCGCAACTTTAAGATCTTTCTTAGCTTCATAACAATATCCCAATGAAGTAAGGGCCAGAAACTTTATTCCGGCTTTGTCCGATCTATAAGAAGAAATAAATTTTTTATATTCAGAAGTCGCGTTATCAATTTCACCTATACTGTAATAAAGATTTCCCAGATGATAATGCGACATTCGTCCACTCCAGCTATGGGGATATTTCGCAATCAATTCCTGGAAAATTTTAATGTTTACTCTGACGGCATCCGGATTTCCGATATTTCTTGCGATATCATTCCGGGCTTTAGCATACATTTCTCTTGCAGAGGATTGATAATAGCTCCAGTACATATAAATACCGAAAGTAATAACCGCAGATACGATGACCGCCGTCACAATGGCATAGAAACGGGTCTTGTTTTCGGAAATATAATTCATTATTACTTCCACAGTGGATTGAAAAGTATCCGGTTGTTTCAGTTCTTTTTTTGATAATTTTGCCGCCATATTATTCCCCTTTAATATTATATTTATTTATCAGGTCAAGAAGCAGTTTAGGTATTCTGCGTATTTTACCCTCATTATTTGTGCAAACGTGAATAGTGTATCCTTCCGCAATCAGATTTTCTTTATTTTCATTCCATATTCTGGAATTGTATCTTACCGTGGCCTTCTTGATATAATCAAATTCAGTCTCGACAGTCAAAAGCTGATCATATGTCGCAAATTTCAGATATTCACAGCTCACTTTTATCAGCGGAAGATTCAGACCGACTTTTCCCAGTTCCGTATAGGGAACACCCAGTTGACGCATTAATTCACTGCGTCCGATTTCAAACCATTTTATATAATTTGTGTGATAAACCACGCCCATGGCGTCGGTATCCGCGTAAAGCACTCTGACTTTAGTTGTGTTGCTAACTGACAATAGTTTTCCAATCCTTGATAAATTTTTCCATCAACAGGTGCCCCGGAGAAATTAATATAGAACTTTCTTTCGCGGTTATCTCATTAAAGGGCAATCCCGCCGCTTTGTTCTCTTCTTTAATGGAAGACAAAACAGCGAAAGGGCTGGGATCGCCGACATGAGTTTTCAGATCCAGCGGTGTGGGATGATCACTTAAAACAATAATCCGGTACTCACCGAAAGATCCGATTTTGTTTAAAATCGGTCCTACTATTTTTTCATCAAAAAGTTCAATCGCCTGAATTTTACCGGCGGCGTTTCCTTCATGCCCCATTTCATCAGGAGCTTCGAGATGGACAAAAACGAAATCCATAAAATTCAAAATATCCAGAGCCATTTTAGCTTTGCCGTCATAATTGGTATCAATGTAGCCTGTCGCCCCTTCCACAGGAAATACTTTTAATCCGGCGATGATGCCGATGCCTTTGAGTAAATCAACTGCGGAAATCATTCCGCCCGACAGAGCATATTTTTGAGTAAGTGGAACAATCTGCGGTTTTCTCCCCTGCCCCCAGAGCCAGATGGCATTAGCCTGTTTCTTACCGGCATTTTTTCTTTTGGCGTTAACAGGATGATTTAATAATATTTCTCCGGCACGCCGCATAATCGAATTTATTTCCTCAAAAGAATTGCCGCGTGGAATATATTCAGCAATGGGCTTGCCGGTGATGTCATGAGGAGCGGTTGTTTCAGGAGCATCAGGAGCATCGCGCCAGACGAACAAATGACGATAACCGACACCCGGGAAAAACCGGTACGGAGGCAAACCGAGTTCTTTATTTATATCAAGAATTATTTCCCGTGCTTCTTCAGTGGAAATATGGCCGGCGGTAAAATCATCCATAAAAGCGCCCGGCGATTCCTTATCTCCTATTGTTACAAGATTGCAGCGATAAACCATATCGTTGGGTTCGATAGCTATCCCCATGCTGGCCGCTTCCAGGGGTCCGCGACCGGTATAGTTCTCAAGGGGATCATACCCCAGCACGCTTAAAGTGGCGACATCGCTTCCCGGATTCAACCCTGCGGGAATGGTATCCACACGTCCCAGAGTGCCTTCTGCGGCAATTTGATCCATAAAAGGAGTAAAGGCACACTGTAGCGGAGTTTTTCCGCCAAGCTTCTCTGTCGGATAATCGGCCATGCCATCGCCGAGCAATACGACGTATTTCATATTTGTATTCATATAATTTTAATTTAAATCATCCTCAATTCTGATCAAAACAGTGTTGCCGTGAACAATGTCCAGTTTATCTATCTTCTTGAGCGCCTGACGCACATTTTTTTCCTTAGCCTTGTATGTTGTCATAACAATCGGTACGGCCCCTCTTTTACCCCGCGCCTTCTGGATGCAGGTAGCAATGCTGATGTTATATTTTCCGAGTATACCGGCAATCTTGGAAAGAACTCCGGGACGGTCATTCGCGGAAAAACGGAAATAATATTTTGTCTCAACATTATCCATCGGTATAAGTTTTATCTGCTGCATATCTGCTTCATTTATCGAACGCAACGGGCCGCGGCAGTTTGTGCCGTTTAAGACATTGCGGGCGCTGTCTATAATATCGCTGAAAACGGCGCTGGCGGTGGGCATCATTCCTGCCCCCTGCCCGAAAAGAAAAACAGGACCTGAAGAATCACCCACGATGTGAAAAGCATTATAATTCTGATTGACGTTAGCTAAAAGGTGACCGGAAGGAATCATCGTCGGATGGATTCTCGCTTCCACCGCGCCATTTTTTAACATGGCGATCGCCAGTAATTTTATTCGATAACCTAATTCCCGGGCAAATCCGATGTCCTCGCGGCTGATTTTTGTAATTCCTTCCAGATAAATGTCTTTCAGGTCCACTTTTTTCCCGTAAGCCAGAGAAAGAATTATGGCCATCTTATGCGCAGTATCAATTCCTTCAATATCAAAAGTCGGATCTGCTTCAGCAAAACCAAGCTTCTGCGCTTCTTTTAATACAGTATCAAACGCTTTATCTTCATCGGTCATCTTAGTCAAAATGAAATTGCAGGTGCCGTTCATAATGCCCATGATGGAATTGATTTTATTGGCGACAAGACTTTCTTTTAAAGTCTTAATTATTGGAATAGTTCCGCCAACACTGGCTTCAAAACCGATATCCACTGCTTTTTTCTGGGCGGCCGGAAATATTTCATTTCCGTAAGTCGCCAAAAGCGCCTTGTTGGCAGTAATAACATGTTTGCCGTTGGAAATTGCATCGAGGACAAAAGTACGGGCCGGTTCATATCCGCCCATCAATTCGACGACAATGGGAATATCTTTATCATTGATTATCTCTCTGGCATCGGTAGTCAGTAGATTTTTACCAATTTTAACACCGCGGGGTGAGGTAATATTAATATCGGCGATTTTCTTCAAAACAAGCCGGGCACCCAACTTTTTTGTAATAAGTTCCTCGTTCTGCCGTAATAGCTTAACCACACCTGTTCCAATGGTACCAAAACCAATCAGCCCGATATTAATATCCTTCATCGTATACACCTGAAATTATTTTAATATTTTGCATTTCTCACGTAAAAGGCTAACAATTTCATTCGGATTTTTCTATAACAAATACGGTCGTTTTGTCAATTAAATATAAATAATATTTAAAGATTTAGCTTAAGGATAATCAGTGACTATTTCAATTGGCCATAAATTTCATCATGCAGGGGTGTGGGGATTCCTGATTCTTTGCCTGCTTTGCAGAGATAAGCGGTTAAAGCATCAATTTCCGTTTGTCTGCCATTTTCTCTATCCAGTTGCATGGATGTTTTTGAGTTGTAACCAAAACCGGCGACCATTTCCATCGCTTTGTCCACTGCTTCTTCTGTTAACTTAACATGATGAGCTTTGGCAACAGCGACTACTTCCAGCATCATGTTTCTTGCCTTTTTTCTAAGTACAAGATCCTCCCATATACCGCCGTAGGTTTTACCTGTAGCCGAAGTCAGGGAACCGATGGGACACATCAGCAGGTATTTTGTCCATAATACCTCTGAGATTTTATCGGTTAAGACGGCATTGATTTTTGCCTGCAATAAGACATCAAGAATGTATGAATATTTTTTCGCTGATTCTGAGTCATCCGTCCCCAATGTTAATCTGCAGGCTCCGCCCTCCTGATTGATGACACCCGGCTTTTCAATGTGGGAAATAATGTAAACACTGCCACCCAAAACATTCGCCTGCGGCAAAACAAAACGAATCCTCTCCGCGCTGTTTACGCCATTGAGAAGTGGAATCACAACCGTATTTTCATTGATGCAGGCGCTGAATTCGCGCGCGGAACTCTCCAGTGAATAACTCTTTATGCAAAAGAACGCTAAATCAAATATACCCGCATCATCGGTGTTGTCTGTGGCAATTTTCGGTCTAGCAATATAATTGCCTTCGGTTGTAAATAATTGCAAACCGTTTTTCTTAATTGCTTTCAGATGTTCACCGCGTGCGATAAATATTATTTCATGTTCGCTGGAGTTTTCAAAGGCTTTGGCAAGTTTTCCGCCGAAATATCCCCCTACTCCGCCAATGCCGACCATTCCTATTCTCATCCTGTCCTCGCTAAATCCAGTTTCCCCTGCCATTTCCAAAGCAATACTTCTTTTAAAATTACATGCTCCGGTTTCCCTAAAAAAGGGTCTCTTTCAGCTAATTGAAACGCATCCTCTTTCGCATCGTTTAAAATTCGCGCATCGCGAATGATGCTGGCTATACGAAAATCGGGTAAGCCGGATTGTCTCGTTCCCAGAAAGTCTCCCGGGCCGCGTATAGCCAGATCTTCTTCAGCTATAGCAAAACCATCCGTTGTTTTTTCCATTACCTTTAATCTTTTGCGCGCATCCGCGGAACATTTATAATCAGCAAGCAGGATGCAGCTCGATTGAATATCACGGCGTCCTACCCTGCCGCGCAGTTGATGAAGTTGCGACAGACCGAAACGCTCGGCGTGCTCTATGACCATTAAAGAAGCGCGCGGCACATCAATACCCACTTCTATTACTGTCGTGGAAACAAGAATTTGTATTTTATTTTGCATAAAATCCCGCATGATTTTATCTTTCTCTTTTTCTTTCATTTTACCATGAATTAATCCCACATGAGCATTGGGAAATATATCTTTTTGCAGATGGGCAGCCATATTTGTTGCGTCTTTCAAATCCAGAGTTTCCGATTGTTCAACTAAAGGATAAACTATAAATGCCTGATGGCCTTTTGCCAATTCCGCACTGATTGTCTGATAAACCTTTTCCCTTCTACTTTCCGCTACCAGGATAGTACGCACCGGCTTTTTACCGGGAGGCATTTCATCAATTACGGAAACATCCAGATCACCGTAAACGGTCATGGCGAGTGTCCGCGGAATGGGCGTCGCTGTCATTACCAGGACATCGGCATTGATTCCTTTGGCGCGTAGTGTCGCCCTCTGCATAACACCAAAACGATGTTGTTCATCAATGACAACCATTCCTAATTTATGAAAATCAACATCTTCCTGAATTAAAGCATGAGTGCCGATGATAATATTTGCTTCACCGTTTTGAATTTGACTAATTACTTCGTTTCGAAGCGAGCTGGTCATACTTCCGGTGAGCAAAACAGCTTTAAAACCTAATTTTCGAACCCGGGAGCTGATCGTTTCAAAGTGCTGCTTAGCCAGAATTTCAGTAGGCGCCATTATTGCCGCCTGATAAGAGTTTTCACAGGCTGTAATCATCGCTGCCATTGAGACAATAGTTTTTCCACTGCCGACATCGCCCTGCAGAAGCCTGTTCATCGCCGATTCACTGGCCATATCGGTCTGTATTTCATTGATCACTCTTTCTTGCGCTGATGTCAGTCTAAAATTAAGTAACTCGAGAAACTTATTTAAATAATTTCCATCAATATTGAATTTAATGCCGGCATCGATAATTCG
>JQDQ01000233.1 GCA_000747625.2 Smithella sp. SCADC | reverse complement strand
CACAGAAAAAGCAAAAATAGTCATAGCTCAGATAAATCCCAATATGCCAAGAATTCATGGCGACGGCTTCATTCACATTAAAGATATTGATTTCATAGTTCCTTATGATGAACCTCTTTTGGAAGTATCAAAAACGCAAGCAAGCGATGTTATTAAAACCATCGGGAAAAATGTTGCTCGTCTTGTGCAGGATGGCGATACTATTCAAGTCGGCTGGGGCGGTTTGCCCAATGCTGTTATGGCCAGTTTATACAACAAAAAAGACCTGGGGGTGCACACGGAACTTTTAAGCGATGGCCTGGTATATTTAATTAAAACCGGTGTTATCAATAATTCCAGAAAAACCATTGACCACGGAAAAAGCGTCGCCGCTTTCTGTATGGGAACCAGGGAAACATACGATTTCCTCGATAATAATCCTTCCATCGCGCTTCGGACACTTGACTATACAAATAGCCAGTTAATCATGTCCAGGATAGAAAATATGGTGGCCATTAACAGCGCGCTGGAAATAGACTTAAGCGGACAGGCAACTTCGGAATCAATCGGCGGCGTTTTTTACAGCGGCATCGGCGGACATCAGGATTTTATGAGAGGCGCGTTATTTTCCCGAAACGGCAAAACCATTCTGGCCCTTAAATCTACTTCCCGCAACGATACCATTTCCCGTATCGTTCCTGCCTTGAAAGAACAGGCTGGAATAACTCTTAATCGTGCTGATACACGTTATGTAGTAACTGAATACGGCATTGCGTACCTGCATGGGAAAAACATCAGGGAAAGAGCCATGTCTTTAATTGCCATAGCCCATCCCAAATTCCGTCCATGGTTGATTGAAGAAGCAAAAAAACGCGGTCTGATTTTCAAAGATCAGGCCTTTATCCCCGGAAAGCGCGGCGAATATCCCGACGATTTGGAAACATACGTTTCAACAAAAACCGGGGTGCAGATTTTTATCAGACCTGTTAAAATCAGCGATGAAGAACTTTTAAAAGATTTTTTCTATTCACTTTCCGATAAGAGTATCGAAAGAAGATTCATCTCTTCCCGCAAAGACATGCCTCACGAAAGGCTGCAAAATTTCGTAGTCATTGATTACACAAAAGAACTTGTCCTTGTAGTTATCAGTGGAGATAGAGATAATCCCATCATTGTCGGTGTCGGCCAATATGGAATTGATGAAAGCACTCATACCGCCGAAGTGGCATTTGCCGTTCGAGACGACCAGCAAAATTCAGGAATAGGATTTGAATTGTTAAAATATCTTACTTATCTGGCCAAAAGACAGGGTTTGCTCGGATTTACCGCTGATGTTCTCGTCGAAAACAAACCCATGCTTCATGTTTTCGAGAAGGGAGGCTTTGACATAAAAAGAAAAATTGACAGCGGTGTTTACGAATTATCACTTAAATTCAAAACATAAATCATTAAAGGAGTTTTGCGATTGTTTAATCCCAATGTTTTTAGAGAATATGACGTAAGAGGAGTTGTAGACAAAGACTTGAATGAAGAATTTGTTTTCAATCTGGGCCGGGCCATAGGAACTTATGCCGCCAAAAACAGAATAAAGAACATGACCATCGGGCGCGATTGCCGCTTGAGTTCTGACGCCTATCACAACTTTTTAATCAAAGGTCTCAATGCTTCCGGCATCAACACAATTGATATCGGTCTTTGTGCCACCCCCATTCTTTACTTCTCCATCCGGCATCTCAATGTCGGAGGAGGAGTGATGGTTACGGGCAGTCACAATCCGCCGGAATTCAACGGATTCAAGATCTGCATAGGCCACGACACCATTTTCGGTGAACAAATACAGGAACTCAGAAAAATAATGGAAAGCGGCAAATACGCCAAAGGAAGCTCATCAGCGCGTCAAAAGAACATTTCCACCGACTATGAAAATTATCTTTTCGACAGAATTAAAATCAAAAAGAAGATTAAAGTCGTTGTTGACGGCGGCAATGGCGTTGGAGGTCTCTTTGCACTGCCCCTTTTAAAGCGTTTAGGCTGTGAAGTTATTCCCATTTATTGCGAACCTGACGGTAATTTCCCTAATCACTTCCCCGATCCCACGGTGGAAGAAAATTTGGATAAACTAATCAAATTAGTCCGCAGTAAAAAAGCGGATTTGGGAATAGCATTCGACGGCGATGCCGACCGTCTTGGTGTGATCAGCGACAAAGGCGAAATAATATGGGGTGACAAACTGCTGCTGCTTTTCGCCCGCCAAATTCTGAAGAAGAATCCCGGCGCTTCGATTATCGGCGAAGTTAAATGTTCACAGGTTTTATTTGACGATATAAAAAAGCATTCCGGCCGACCAATAATGTGGAAAGCGGGACACTCATTAATCAAGGCAAAAATGAAAGAAGAAAAAGCAGTGCTGGGCGGTGAAATGAGCGGGCACTTCTTCTTTGCCGACCGTTATTTCGGCTATGATGACGCCATTTACGCGGCGCTCAGATTACTGGAAATCCTCTCCCTCACAGGCAGGAAAATAAGCGAGTTGTTTTCCGATGTGCCGAAAACATTTGCCACGCCGGAAATCAGAGTTGATTGTGCTGATGAAAAAAAAGCGGAAACAGTAAAAAGAATCAAAAAACATTTTCAAAACATCCCCGGCATTGTTGAAATCGACGGAATACGTATTCCTTTTAAAGATGGCTGGGCGCTGGTGCGCTCCTCCAATACCCAGCCGGTAATTGTTCTGCGTTTTGAAGCCACATCGAAAAAAAGCCTGCAAAAAATCCGTGACGAAGTAGAACCGCTTTTGACAATGTGAATGGTGAAACGTGAATGTCATTGCGAGCAATTTACCCGGAGCTGTGCACAGAATGACAGAGGAGGGAAACAAAAGGCCCAGCAACTTTGCAGTTGCGGGGCATTTCATCTTTTACAAACAGAAAACTGTTACAAAATTATTTTACCACCACAGTTTCGAGAACAGCATCATCTCTGCGATTCTTCTGCCGGCCTTCCAGCGTGTCGTTGTCAGCAACTGGCCTGCTCAGTCCATAACCAACTGCTTCAATAGTGGATGCATCGATCCCGAACTTATCAATAAGATATTTTTTCACACTATTTGCACGGTTCTGAGACAAACGCATATTGTAAGCTTCCTTACCTACGTTATCGGTATGGCCTTCAATTAAAACTTTTGTATTGGGATACGACTTAATAAAATCTGCCACTTCCTTAATATTATTATGATACTTCTTCTTTATATCGCATTTTGCCGTATCGAACTGCACATTAAGAGTTTTGGAGACCTTCTCATGCATACAGCCGTCTTTATCTACCTTCGCTCCGGCCGGTGTATTCGGACATTTATCAAGGTAATCGGGAACGCCATCCAGATCGGAATCCACTACTTTCTTTTTCCCCCCGAATGCAAAATTAACTCCTAAACTAACAAGCAAATCATTATATTTGTCATTCAGCGGCATAATGTGACGAACATCGGCCCTAAGAGCAATATTATCCGTTACGAAAAATTTCACACCGGCGCCGTAATCAACGGCAAGTTTATCTGCTTTTTCAAATTCATTACCGCTGTAATACATACCACCCACACCTGCTGCTACAAACGGTACAACACTGCCTTCCGGGAAGAAATGAATCAATCCTTCCAAGCCGTAGCTATAAAGATTTTCCCGATGTTCTCCGGGGACTCCTTCCATTTCAGTCGGAATAAAGCTGAAAAATCCTTCCAACCCCACATTTTCCGTTAAATTGTAGCCGGCACGCAATCCAAGGGTGTATGTATCTTTTAGATTTTCATTGCCTTCAAAAAAATAACCTCCAACAAAGGGCGTAAACGAAAAAGATCCGGCCCTGACCTCCGCCTGTGCTGCCGCAGAGGCAAACATCACCATCAAGACAACAGTTAACATGAAAATTTTTTTCATAATGTTCTCCTTTTGCCTTGGATTCTTACATTTTAATTATATCTCGTCATTTCGAGGAGTGAAGCGACGAGAAATCTTTAAGATTCCTCACACGCCTGCGGCGGATTCGGAATGACAGCACAGACAATGTGAATGCTGAAAGACAGAAGATTAGATGTTTGGAAGGTTAGAGGGTTGGACGGGTTAAGGACAGCCAAGGATATTTTTCTATTTGATTTTTCCCCTCGGTCATGTTACACGTAAATCACGTGCAATTAAGGAGGGCTTATCTTGAAACAAAATATCACCATCAGCCTTGATAAGGATATGATCCGTGCAGGCAAGATGATTGCAGCACAGCAAGGGACATCGCTGAATCGCATGTTGTGCCTGGAGCTGGAAAGAATCATCCGGAATGTGAGGCAATACGATATGGCGAAACAGAAGGCAATCGCCGCGATGAAGACGGGTTTTAATTCCGGTATGGATCGGTACCCTGCAAGAGATGTGCTTCATGAAAGATAGGATATTTGTTGATACTAATATCCTCGTTTATGCGCATGATTTGAGCGCCGGAGATCGCCATACCAGGGCTTTCGCCGTCATTGAAAGCCTGTGGGAGGAGCAAACGGGTGTTATCAGTACGCAGGTGCTTCAGGAGTTTTATGTCACCGTAACGCGCAAGATCAAGAATCCCTTGAAACCGGCTGAAGCGAGAGAAATTATTCGGAATTACCTTGCATGGCCAGTACAGAACAATGATCCGGAGACGACGATCCGGGCTTCTGAAATCGAGGAAACGAACTTTATTTCTTTTTGGGACGCGCTGATTGTTGTCGCTGCGCTTAGACTGCAAGCGAAAAAAATAATTTCGGAAGATCTGAATAACGGACAGATTATCGAAGGCATACTGATTGAAAATCCGTTGTTGTAGGAAACCTGATAAAATTTTTATTCTGCATTTAGAAAATCACGACAGACCACTCATTATTTACATTCATCCACGAACAATTGATCCCCACCATTCCAGATTTTCCCTTGGCTTTAAACGAAAATTTAAGTGTTATGTGAATCTTCATACAACATTAAAAAAGATTGAATGGCTCTGCCGGAACAATAATTTTGTAACGATGGGAGAAGGAATAGAAATCGTGAAGAGGGAAACGAATACATGTGAATGGTGAATAGTGAAAAGTGAAAATTCCACCCCCTGCACCCCCTCCAGCGCTGGTCATCATACACATTTAACACAGGGGCTATGGAATGCTATATAGGGGCCATGTATATTTGTGGCCAACATTTTTCTCAGCCTGTACTGGAACGAATTCAGCAAACGGTCCAAGAAGAACCGTCGATTTCAAGGCTGGACATGTCACGACGCGTAGGCCAATGGTTGGACTGGCTGTCCCCGGCTGACAGGCTGCAGGAGATGAGTTGCCGCAAGGCTTTGGGAAATTGCACAAAGCCGGACTGATCGATTTGCCCGGCGTCAACAACGTTTATTCCTTTTCGCGCAAGTCTGCTCCTGCTGTTACACCGGCGACAGCCGCGATACGCTGCACGTTTGCAGAGCTTGGCGAAATAAGCGTCTGTCCTGTCAGCAGCCGGTACGCGAAAGCCTCCAAAGTATGGTTTGGGCTGATGGAAAAGCACCACTATATTGGTAATGGCAACCTCTGCGGGGCGCAGATTCGGTATTTGGTAAAGAGCTCGCAAGGCTACATTGGCGCCTTGGCCTTCAGTTCGGCATCCTGGTCTCTCAAGGACAGGGATGCCTACATCGGATGGACGGAAGATGCAAGGCGGGCTAACCTGAACCGGGTCATCTGCAACAGCCGTTTCTTGATTCTGCCGGTTGTGGTCGTTCCCAATCTTGCATCTCATGTCTTGTCTCTGACCCTTTCGCGTGTAGCTGTGGACTGGGAAGAGCGATACGGCATCCAGCCTGTTTTGGTGGAAACATTTGTCGATCCCCGATTTACCGGCGCCTGTTATAAAGCCGCCAACTTTACCTATGCCGGAAAAAGCGCCGGACGCCGGAATGGGGTCGCCAAGCAGATTTTCGTGCAGCCGCTTTGCCGGGAATGGAAAGAGGTCCTTTGCCGGGAACCAGCGGTTTTTCGGCCATCCCTCCCTGAAGCACCCAGACATTGGGCGGAGGAGGAATTTGGTGCGATTCGGCTGCATGACGACCGTCTCAAGGAAAGACTTTACAAAATTGCTCAGGATTTTTATAATAGCCCCGAGGCCACGATTCCCGAAGCCTGCGGTACCCCGGCGGGGATTATCGGCGCCTACAGATTTTTTCAGAATCCAAAGGTAAACATGGATAGGGTACTTGCCCCGCACACCGAAGCAACCCTGGAGCGCATCAAGCAACACAAGGTTGTTTTGGTCCCCCAGGACACCACGACCCTCAACCACACCTCCCATCCGATGATGGAAGGATTGGGCCCGATCAATAGTATTAGCGACCCGTCCATTGGCTTGCTGCTTCACGATACGCTGGCCTTCACGGAAAGCGGCACGCCCCTGGGCATCGTGGATGCCCAAATCTGGGCGAGAGATCCGGATGATCCGGGGAAAAAGTACAGACGTGGAACCCTGCCCATTGAACAGAAAGAAAGCATGAAATGGCTGAAAAGCTTTCGGAAGGTGGCCGAGATTCAAAAACATTGTCCGGAAACAATGCTGGTCAGCATGGGAGACAGGGAGTCCGGCATTTACGAGTTGTTTCTGGAAGCGGCAAAGGAGAAAGGCCCTGCGCTTCTGATTCGCTCGGAAAGAACCCGGAAGCGTAAAGTGGAACAGGAGTTCCTTTGGGATTTGATGGCAAAGAAGGATGTGGCGGGCACCCTCAAGATTCATATTCCGCACAGTGGCTCCCGTAAGTCCCGTGACGCCTGGCTGGACGTTCGATTTGCCGAGGTGGAACTGTCTCCTCCAAAAAGTTATTCGGAAACCATCAGAGTTTGGGCGGTTTATGTTCTTGAAAGGGAACCCGAAGGGGAACCCATTGAATGGATGCTGCTCACCACGGTTGCCGTGGAAAGCATGGCGGATGCCCAAAAGCGGGTGGAATGGTATTCGGGGCGCCGGGGTATTGAGATTTTTCACCGCACTCTCAAAAGCGGTTGCCGGATTAAGGATCGCCAACTGGAGACGACAGACCGCCTGGAAGTTTGTCTCGGCGTGGATATGGTGGTTGCATGGCGCATCTATTATCTGACGATGCTCGGCCGGGAAACGCCTGATGCGCCTTGTACGGTATTTTTTAAGGATATCGAGTGGAAAGCCTTGTGCTGTTATGTAACGAAAAACCCTGTCGCACCAGATAGACCTCCCAGTATCTCGCAAGCTGTATTGATGGTTGCAAAAATGGGTGGACATATGGGGCGAAAAGGCGATGGGTTCCCCGGCACACAGACGATCTGGCGTGGTCTGGTTCGATTGTATGGTGCCGTTGAAATGTATGCGATCCTTACAAAACAATTTTATCCTCATCCGATGCAAACCGGTCATTGAACCGACCGCCCCCTGTGCTTAGTGTGTATAAAGACCAGCGCTGGCGGGGGACATCAAATCGTAAAAGGTGAATGGTGAAAAGATTCATTCCCGTTCGGTAATATTCCGGCAACAATAAGCAGATACAACTATAACTATTCCCTATCGGGAATATAATACTTGACTGCTGTAATATATACGGTTATTATTCCCGATAGGGAATCACGGAGAGGCATTTGAAAAACACCTCTTAACTGTCATTACGTGCAAGCGAAGCGCGACAAGGAGCCTGCCCCGTACTTGATACGGGCGAATCCAGTATTATCAATGGTTTCCTGGATTCCCGCCTGCGAGACTGTGTCGTAATAGCTGTTTGTCATTGCGAAACGCCTCTCAGGCGTTGTGGCAATCTAATATTATCAATAGTTTATGAGATTGCTTCGCTCATTACATTCGCTCGCAAAGACATTGTGACACACTCTCTGCGCGGGAATGACAGGGTGGCGCGAGAAATGACGAAATTGTTGGTTTTAAGCAGTTGTGCAAAGCTCTCATAACGGAGAAAAGAGTATTGAAAAATAAAGTCATCACGGCGGTGGATATCGGCGCTGTCATAAGAAAAAAACGCAAGGACGACGGTCTGACATTGGCCGATGCGGCGGCTTTATGCGGTGTCGGGTACAGATTTATGTCCGATGTTGAAAACGGCAAAGCAACAGTGCAGATGGGAAAAGTTCTGCAGGTTCTGAATGCTCTGGGACTTGACTTTTATATAGAATCAAGGAAGTGGCCGAATGAATAATAATAGCGGCAATCCGGGTCTTGATGTCTATCTTTGGGATCATCTGGCCGGTCATCTCCGGCTGGATGAAAAAAGACGTTTTGTTTTTCAATATGATGCGGAATGGATCAAGAAAAAAAACGCCATTCCTTTATCTCTGCACCTTCCATTGAGAGCGGATATATATCCTGATGATCTCTCCCGTCCTTTTTTTTCCAATCTTTTACCGGAGGCGGAAGTAAAACGAATCATCGCCCGGCGTCTGCAAATTTCAGCGAGCAATGACTTTGCCATGTTAAACAGCATAGGCGGTGAATGTGCCGGGGCTGTATCTGTTCTTCCTGCCGGTTTTGTCCCTGTTGTGAAACCGGGATATCAGCGTCTCAATGAGGAGGAATTGCATCAGATTATCACCGACCTTCCTAAAAGACCACTGATGGCCGGAGTGGAAGGAATGCGCCTTTCCCTTGCCGGCGCGCAAAACAAACTGCCGGTTTACATGGAAGGCGACGGCATTTTTATCGCTTCGGGAAACGCGCCGAGCACCCATATCCTGAAACCGCCGATAAGGGATATGGAAGATACGGTGGAGAATGAAGCTTTCTGGATGATGCTGGCGAAAAAGATGGGATTGTCTGCACCGCCGGTTACGATCCGCCGCGGCCTTGATAAGCTTTACATTATTCAACGTTATGACCGCAGACGTGATAAGGATGACCATATCGTGCGCCTTCATCAGGAAGATTTCTGCCAGGCTCTGGGATTTCTGCCTGATCAGAAATACGAAAGTGAGGGAGGTCCTTCTTTAGGACATTGCTTCACATTATTGCAGGGAAAAAGCATCAGCCCCGCCGCTGATCGCCTGGCCCTTTTGCAATGGACGATCTTCAATTTTCTTATCGGTAATGCCGATGCCCATGCCAAGAATATGGCCATAATATTCACCAACCGGGGATCGCGTCTGGCGCCCTTTTACGATTTGATCCGCACGCAGGTCTATCCGGATTTGACCCAAAAGCAGTCGATGAGGATTGGCGGGGAGAACAGACCATCATGGATACAGCAGAAACATTGGGAAAAATTAGGCGAATCCGTCGCTATCAAATCAAGTCTTGTTCTCAAGACGTTGCAAGATATGGCAACTGATATTTTGCCGGCGGCCAGGTCTCTATTAACTGAATTTAATAAGTCATACGGTCAGAGCTCCGTGGTTGAAAAGATTGTTGCGGTAATAGAAAAAAAGTTCTCAGGTGAATGGTGAAAAGCAAAGAACAGAAGTTTGGGCACTTTAGATGTTTAGATGTTTAGAAGATTGGAGGGTTAGCAAAAGACTGTGAAAAGTGAATAAATCTTTCCACTGTCATTCTCGCGCAGGCGGGAATCCAGGAATAAATACTAGGAGGCCGTCCGAGAACTCCATCTTTCAAAACCAGCTTTTTGTCC
>JQDQ01000232.1:0-37500 GCA_000747625.2 Smithella sp. SCADC | reverse complement strand
ACTACCGGTGAACCTATTGAAATTTTCAATTTAATTTCAAACAAACTTCAAACGAACAGAAGCGGACTTCTACTCCCTCTTTACGAATGTGTCAAGAAAAAAATTAAATTATTTTTATATTATTAATAAATAAGTTTTTATCTTTATTTTTCAAGCACTTATCGAGTAGCATTTTATCGCGTAATTTCCCCCGAAAAGTTGATACCAACATTTATTAAAAGAAACAATTATTAATCCTTCTTTCATTGGCATCATCTTAAGCCTGGTTATGACATCATTTGTTCGGGAACGGTAGTCACTTTTTTATTTGCAAATACAAAGCATTATGCAATACTGGCCGCACCTGCATGATCATCAACATCCTAATTGTTAGGAGTACGAATATGAAAAAATCTTATGTTTTGTCTCTTGATCAGGGAACCACCAGTTCACGCGCCATCTTATATGACCGTAAGGGAAATGTTGCGGGCAAAGCACAAAAAGAATTTACGCAAATCTATCCTAAAGCTGGATGGGTGGAACATGACCCCATGGAAATATGGGGATCGCAAAGTGGAGTTATCAGCGAAATTCTAGCGACTACCGCTATCGCTCCGAATGAAATAGCCGCCATCGGCATAACAAATCAACGCGAAACAACGGTGGTTTGGGACAGACAAACGGGAAAGCCTGTTTACAATGCTATTGTCTGGCAGTGTCGCCGCACAGCAGGAATATGCAACGAATTAAAATCTAAGGGATTAGAAAATTATATAAGGGAAAACACAGGATTGGTCGTAGATGCTTATTTCTCGGGGACGAAAGTAAAATGGATACTCGACAATGTTGAAGGGGTCAGAAAAAAAGCACAAAACGGCGAGCTTCTTTTCGGCAACATTGACACCTGGCTGATCTGGAATCTGACAAAAGGGAAAGTTCACGTGACCGACTATAGTAATGCTTCCCGCACAATGCTTTATAATATCAAAGAACTGAAATGGGATAAAAAAATATTAAAAGCATTGGACATTCCGGTGTCAATGTTACCGGAAGTAAAGCCTTCCAGTGAGGTTTACGGTTATACGGATGCCCGGCTGTTTGGAGCGGAAATATCTATCGCCGGAGACGCTGGGGATCAGCAGGCGGCCATTTTCGGACAGGCCTGCTATACTCCGGGAATGGTCAAGAATACTTACGGTACCGGCTGTTTTATGCTGATGCTGACCGGTGAAAAGCTTGTTCATTCGAAAAACGGCCTTTTGACCACCATCGCCTGGGGAATAAACAACAAGGTTGAATATGCACTGGAAGGAAGCATTGATTGTTCAAAGACGTAAGATAGATCGTCGATTTAATCCGGCAATGAGTGAAGATAAGCGCCGGAAACTCTATGATGACTGGAAAAAGGCGGTGAAACGCGCGATGAAGTGGGAAGAAGAAGCATAAATACTGTGTCACAATGTCTTTGCGAGCAATTTACCCGATGCTATGCACCGGGTTATTAATGGAAGAAACTGATCTATTTTTACACGGTTTCTTCTTCCCCCTTTTGTATCAGGGGGATTGAGGGGGATTTTTCAATCGGTGCAATTCCGTAAAATCTCCCCTTCTTTAAGAAAGAGGGGGATTGCTCATTGAAGTTTCTTAGGAGGGAGTGAAACGACCGAAGCAATCTCGTATCTACTCCACGTCATAAAGATTGCCACGTTCACTGCCGTGAACTCGCAATGACAAAAAAAGAAGTGTAGGATCAAATGATTAAAACGGATGTGATTATTATTGGCGGTGGAGCGACCGGTTGCGGAATTGCCCGTGATCTGGCACTGCGTGGCATTCCTCATTGTCTCGTGGAGAAGGGCGATTTCGCTGCGGGAGCCACAGGCGCCTGCCACGGTCTTCTGCACAGCGGAGGAAGATATGCGGTTACCGACCCGCAAGCTGCCCGTGAATGTTATGAAGAAAATCTTATTCTTCGAAGAATCGGGAAAAAATGCGTCGAACAAACAGGTGGTTTGTTCGTTCGCCTGCCCGGCGATTCCAAACGTTTCCGGGAAGTATTTCTCAAGGGTTGCGAGGAAGTGGGCATTCCCGCCGAAGTTCTTTCCTCAACCAAAGCCTTTGATTTGGTACCCAACTTAAATCCTGAAATCGAGGAAGCAATCAGAGTTCCCGATTGCTCCATTGATCCGTTTCGTCTTTGCCTGCTCAATATTCGAACTTCCGAGCTACGCGGTGGAATTATTTTCACACGGCATAAGGTCACTGAAATTATCAAAGCACACGGCCGTTGCATCGGTATCAAAGCCATTGATCAATCAACAGGAATGGATAAAGAAATTCACGGCAATATTATCATTAACGCTACCGGTGCCTGGGCCAACATAATTGCATCTCTTGCGGGTTCCGAAGTGCCGATGACTCTGGTGAAAGGGTCTCTGGTCATCACGAATCACCGTCTGACCAACATGGTAATTAGCAGACTAAGACATCCTTCCGACGGTGATATAATCGTGCCCAATGAAGCTGTATGTCTGGCCGGAACAACATCGCTGAGCGTGGAAGATCCGGATAGAATCAGTATGGAGTATCCCGAAGTAGATACCATCATCAGCGAGGCGGGGCGAATGATTCCGCATTTCAACAATACCCGTATCATCAGGGCATTTTCGGGTGTCCGTCCGCTGCTCAAATCCCAAAAAATAGACAGCCATGAAATTTCTCGCGGCTTCCGTATTATCAACCATGAAAACGGCTTATACAGTATCGTGGGAGGAAAACTCTCCACCTTCCGGCTGATGGCAGAGAAGATGGTTGATACAATAATGGCTTCTTTTAATCTTAAGAAAACATGCGAAACGGCAGAAATATCATTGGACGGACAGGAAGAGTTGAGCGGTTATCCTCTTGCCAAACGTCTGGCAGATTTAAAAAATATCGTTTGCGAATGCGAACTTGTCACCAGAGGGGATGTGGAAAGGATAATCAAACAGACATCAACGCGCAATGTAGGCGATATCCAGCATCGGACGCGCCTGGGCATGGGACCATGTCAGGGAGGTTTCTGTACTTTCCGCGCGCTGGGCATTATGAACGACATGAGTGTTATATCTCCGGAACAGTCCATGGAAATACTGCGCAATTTTCTCCAGCGCCGATATAAAGGCATCAGGCATGCTCTGTGGGGAGACCAACTTCGCGAAGAACAGCTTGTGGAATATATATATCTGGGAATTCTGGCCATGGAGAAATCCAAATGAGCGTTACCGAATATGATGTTGTTATTATAGGGGCCGGTGTGGCTGGTCTGACAACTGGAGCACTGCTCGCCGAACGCGGTTTCAATGTCGCCCTCGTTACCACCGGAGAACCGACGGCCTGTCTTTCTACCGGCTGTGTTGATGTATGCTCCTGCGATGAAAATCCTCTTACGGGTATAAAAAATCTCCCGCCGGAACATCCCTTTCATCTTGTTGACGAAAAAACTATCCGGCAGTCATTGAATTATTTTCAAACGGTGATGATGGATATGGGCATGCCCTATGCAGGCTCTATCGAAAAAAACCGTTCTGTTGTTTCTGCTTTGGGCACATTTAAAACTTCCTGCCTTGTTCCTTCAACGATGGAAGCGGCGCCTCAGAATAATACAGACAGTATCCATATAGTTACTTTCAAAGGAATAAAAGATTTTTATCCCGGATATATTGTATCGAGACGCAAGAATACCAACTTTTCGGTATTTGATGCCGGCGTTTACAGTATCATGAGTATTGCCTCACGCTTCGAGGACAAAAATTTCTTTGAAAGATTTATCATTTGGATGGACAAACTTCACATTGATGAAGATAAAATTGCCCTACCCGCTGTTGCCGGTCTGGAATCGGCAAGTGAAATTGTCAACTCCATAGCGGTTCTCATGGGAAAACCCGTCTTTGAAATTCCAACCATTCCGCCCTCCATGCCCGGCAGAAGACTTTTTGACGCGCTGAAGAAATACTTTCGCAAAAAAGGAGGCGCTATCTACTGGGCATGGCCTGTGGTTGGAACAGAAAAAACAGGAAAGCTTATTGAAGCAGTGACTACGCATTCCGAAGGAAGGCCCAACAGCATTAACGCCAGAGCTTTTATTCTGGGCACAGGTTCTTTTGTCGGTGGTGGCCTGACCGCCACACGCCAGGACATTATGGAAAATGTATTTAATCTGCCGGTACACATTTCCGGACCGCGCGAAACCTGGTTCGACAATGATTATTTCTCTCTGAATCATGGTATCGGCAGAGCCGGTATCATTGTTGATTCATCCATGCGTCCGGCTGATTCTCCGTGGAACAATATCTTTTTATGCGGCGGGATTCTGGCCGAAACGGAAATACTGAAAAACGGATGCGGTCATGGCCTGGCGCTGGCCACAGCCCATGCAGCGGCGCAGTCCTGCGCGGAGTATCTATCTCATGAACTATGAACATTGCATACGCTGCACGATTTGTGTCGAAAACTGTCCCGTATTCAGAGTGAATCCGGATTTTCCCGGACCAAAACAGGCGGGGCCTGACGCCCAGCGTTTCCGGTCGGAAAAAGAAAAAGCTCAGGATGAATGGGTTTTTTTATGCAGCCAGTGCAAGCGCTGCGAAATGGCCTGTCCCTGCGGAGTGGAACCGGCACAAATTATCCTTCGGGAACAGCAAAGATACGGCAAGGAACATCCGCAAACTGCGACACACCTGCTTTTTGCCAACAATTATTATTTAAGCGCTCTGGGTTCATTGACCGCTCCCCTGGCCAATAAATTCGCTTCTAGCGAAACGGGAAAGAATATTCTTCGTAAAATAGGAATATCAACGTACATCCCCTTTCCCAAATTTAGTTTCCGGGCAATGCGCCAAGGGAAAAAGAATCTGAACAAAGGCACAAAAAAAGTCGCCTTCTTTTACGGATGTTTTATAAATTTCTACCGCCCTGATATAGGAAGAAAGATTGTCAGACTTCTTGCCGCTATGAATGTTGATGTCGTCTTGCCGCCCCAGTGGTGCTGCGGATTGCCCGCGCTGGGCAACGGAAACCTGGCGCTCGCCAAATACTTCGCACAAAAAAACGCTTCTTCATTATCCGACTACATAGACGCCGGTTATGATATCGTTTATGCATGCACCTCCTGCGGTCTCTGTATTCTGCATGATTACCCCGGCATCATGGAAATTCCGCAGGGCAAAAAAATTGCCGAGAGCAGCTATAATCTTCACGAGTATATTATCAAACTCATTAATGAAGGATACGCCAAACCTGAATTTGGAAAAGTACGGCGTAAAATAGCCTATCATATTCCATGTCATCTCAGAGCATTGAAAATCGGCTATCCGGCCCAAAAACTTATGGCAACTATACCAGGTTTGGAATGTGAAATTTTTGATGACACCTGTTGCGGACTCTCCGGCAGTTACGGTTTTAAAGAAAATAACGAGTTTACGGCGATACAAATTGGCAATCGGGCTGTTTCCTTAATCAAAAAGACAGGAGCGAAAAATATTGTTGCAGATTGCGGTTCCTGTCGGATGCAGTTGGAAGGACTCTCCGGAATAACCGCTCTGGATCCGGCGGAAATACTCTGCGAATCACTGAACATAACAAATCAAAAATAAATTTCCTTCAGCAAATGATTTGTTTTCTTTTTGTAAACAACTAATTTCTGAAAGTGAATTTGACTGATTTTTAAAAATATGCAAGATTGCATCAAACAAGACAAAGACTAAACCAACTTCTTGAAGAAGAAAGGAGCGCACAAGATATGCCGGATGCGGATGGAATCAAAGAAGCCAAAATGTTTCATTGCGATATGCCTCAGCAAACGCAGGGATTTTTTCTTAAAGGATCGAATTCCCTGGATTGGGGAATGAAAAACAGACTCTCCAGAATATTTAATCCAGTCTCCGGCCGGACAGTTATGCTGGCAATAGATCATGGTTATTTCCAGGGACCAACGACCGGCCTGGAAAGGGTTGATATTAATATACTTCCTTTAGCGCCTTACGCGGACACTCTCATGCTGACAAGGGGAATTCTCCGCAGTGTTATACCACCTTCCACTTCTCAGGCTATCGTACTGCGGGTTTCCGGAGGCGCCAGCATTCTCAAGGAACTCTCCAATGAAGAAATCGCTGTTGATATCGAAGACTCCATCCGTTTAAATGTCTGCGCCATGGCGGTACAGGTGTTTATCGGCGGTGAATATGAAAAACAGTCTGTCATCAACATGACCAAAATGGTTGATATCGGTAACCGTTATGGAATTCCCACTCTCGCGGTCACGGCTGTAGGAAAGGATATGGCCCGCGATGCGAAATATTTTCGTTTGGCCTGTAGAATTTGCGCGGAGCTTGGCGCCCACTACATCAAGACCTATTATGTGGAAAAAGATTTCGAGACAGTAACTTCTTCCTGCCCTGTACCGATTGTCATGGCTGGCGGAAAGAAGATTCCGGAACTTGAAGCCCTGACCATGGCCTATAACGCAGTTCAAAAAGGCGCCGCCGGTGTGGATATGGGACGCAATATTTTCCAGTCGGATGCGCCTATTGCCATGATTCAGGCGGTGCGCTCCGTTGTCCATGATAACGAAACTCCGAAGAAAGCTTTTGATCTCTATAAAACTTTGAAAAAGGAAAAATGAAGATCGCGCTCTGGTACAACAACAAGGATATCCGCATCAAAAATGTGCCGACTCCGAAGCCCAATAAAAAGGAAATGCTGGTCAAGGTTATTTCCTGCGGCATCTGCGGCAGCGATATTGTAGAATGGTATCGCCTTCCGCGAGCACCGCTGGTGCAGGGACATGAAATAGGCGCACAAGTTGTAAGTGTCGGCAAATCAGTAAATAAATATAAACCGGGTGACCGTGTTTTTATCGCTCCGAAAGTGCCCTGTATGAAATGTTATTACTGCAAAAACGGGCACTATCCGCAATGTTTGGAGGTCAAGGAGAGGCTTCCCGGCGGCTTTGCCGAATACATTCTTGTTCCGGAGATTTTAATAGAAAACGGAACTTATCTGCTTCCTCAAGACATTTCCTTTGATCAAAGCACGTTTATCGAACCTCTGGCCTGCGTCGTGAGAGCGCAAAGGCTGGCCGGCGTAAAAAAGGGGCAAACCGTTTTGGTCATCGGTTGCGGAATGTCCGGTTTGCTTAACGTTAAACTGGCGCGAACAAAAGGATGCAGGATAATCGCCGCAGACATCAACCAAAAAAAACTGGAAATTGCCAGACAAATGGGAGCCGATATTATCACCAATGCGGCGGATGATATTTCAAAGCAATTCGTAAAAGAAAGCTGTAAAAAAGCAGACGTCGTCTTTTTATGCGCCTCAGCTGATTCGGCGGTGGAGCAGGCATGGAAATGCGTGGATAAGGGCGGAATTGTCGTGCTCTTTGCTGTTCCCGGACCGGACAAAAAAGTGGTTGTTCCGGTCAATGATTTCTGGATGAAGGAAATTACCATTCTCACCTCTTATTATTGCGGGCCATTGGATATTATTGAAGCAATAAAGCTCATAGAATGGCGTCATATTGTCGTGGACAACCTGATTACACACCGGCTTCCCTTAGCAGAAATTGTTAAAGGTTTCCAATTGGTAACAAACGGCAGGGAATCCATCAAGGTGATCATTAAACCCAACATTTGAGCGCTCCACTAACGAGCAATGGCTTCTTTAAGTTTCTGTGCTACCATTTTTTCTGTAAATAATTTTTCAATGGCATCACCAAGAGCAATGCCTGCCTGTTCTCCCAGAACTTCTTCAGAAAACAGAGCATATTCTTTTGAATAATTGCTTTCCACTTTACCTTCATAAAGTATTTTGCCCTTAGTCACATCGGCGAAAACAAAAGTTAATTTTATATTGGTTTTGCAGGAGTTTGTAGGAAATCCTTTAAGGCAGGAAATCTCCAACTCCTCTATATTGCCACCGATAAGTATATTGGCAACCCCCTGCGGCATGTTTTGTTCCTTTAAATTCCATTGTTCAATTTTATTGGGAACTTTATATCCAGCCTTTCTTAAATATTCTTTTATGCCGTTGGCTACAGCCTTTGTTGCTTTGACATTCTTGGGCAATAGCAATACTTTTGTTCCATCCGATTCTGTCACACGTCCAATTACAAGCCGGTCGTCCATCTGACGCGTATCGGTAAATTCAGCAACGGAAATAATGGCGCCAGATGTTTTGTCGGCCTGGAAATATGCAGGGATAGCAGCCTGATCCGCATCGTAGTATATATTAACGCTGTACAGACTGGGGCCGACGCAGCCCATAAAAATGAAAATAAAAATCAGAAATATCCATTTCCATAAATAGCATAATTTGTTTACTTTCATGTTCTACTCCTTTTTCTACGCCAGACACGATTCAGAAAACTGTTTTACATTTTCATCTTCACCCATTGCGATCAACCTATCACCTTCGGCAATAATATAATTCGCCATAGGATTGAAAATCATCTTTCCGGAATCCTTTTTCACGGCAACAATTATCAGTCCATAACGCTTGCGTATTCCTGAATCTTCCAGTGATTTAGAAATAAACTGTGAGTTTTTACAGACAGAAACTTCTTCCATGCGCAATTCCAGACTTTGCTGGCGGGTGGTAATTTCAATGAAGTCCAGCATGGCCGGACGCAAAATAGCCATCGCCATTCTGACACCGCCCAGTGTGTAGGGAGACATCACACGATCCGCTCCTGCCCTAAGCAACCTGTGTTCCGATTCTTCTTCCTCGGAGCGGGATATAATATACACTTGTTGATTGAGTTCTTTTGCTGTCAAAATAACGTACAGATTTTCCGCGTCCGACGGCAGAACACAAGCGACACCCTTCGCTCGTTTGATTCCCGCTTTAATCAATATTTTATCCTGTGTTGCATCTCCTTTGAAGCAAATAAAACCCTCATCCTGAGCCTTTTGAATCACTTCCGGATTGTTATCGATAACCACACACGGCATTTTCCCCGCCATTAATTCACGGCAAATCAAAAAACCGATACGACCGCCGCCGCATATTATATAATGATTATGCATTTTATCGATTATTTTTTCCACTTTTCCCCTCCCCAATAGATTGCGCAGACGCCCTTCAACAAAAGTCTCCGCCAAAAGGACCAATGTATAAAACATCATGCCCACGCCAAAAATAATTACGAAAACCGCAAAGAATTTGCCTGCTGTTGTTTCCGGTGAGAAATCCCCATATCCCACCGTAGATAAAGTAGCAATTGTAGTATAAAATGAATCAACAAAACTCCATCCTTCGATGAAATGAAAACCGAAGGTGCCGATTATAAAAATGGCTAATAATATTATGAGGGCGATTTTTATTTTACTGGTAAATATCAAAAGTTTATTTTCTCCTTTATGCTTCTTTATACCTGATCCGGAAATTTTCAAACATATTATTTATAAAATAATTAACAGCCGAAGAAAAATAATGGATACTTATACAAGTAATGCATAATTAATTCAAGTATTCAATTCTTCTCAGCATTATTGCCTTGACACGCAGGAATACCTTCACCTATACTTAAAAAAGTTTTTTAAATCTGTTGTATATTTTAACCTTTTCATAAAGTGTTGTATTATCTTATGGGCATTGCTGAAGACATTGTAATTATCGTTATGTCCGCTTTAGTGGGTGGTTTGATTGCCCGGACGCTGAAACAGCCTTTGATTCTTGGTTACATCCTGGCCGGAATTATCGTGGGACCTTATACCGGAGGCATCACGATTTCGGATATTAATAATATCGAAAAGCTGGCGGAAATCGGTATAGCTCTTTTGCTTTTCGCGCTGGGTCTTGAGTTTTCATTCAGAGAACTAAAACCGGTCAAAACGATTGCACTCTTCGGCACACCTCTGCAAATAATTCTGACAATGCTTTGCGGGTTTGGCATCGGTCAACTGTTTGGCTGGACATGGACATCTTCCGTATGGTTTGGAGCCTTGATTTCTCTATCCAGCACAATGATTATTTTGAAAACTCTGGAGAATCAAGGTTTGATGGGCACGCTTTCCAGCCGCGTAATGATCGGCGTGCTGATTATCCAGGATCTGGCCATTGTGCCGATGCTGATTATTCTGCCGCAGCTAAACAATATCCAGGCTGGCTTTTCTATTTTGCTTATTGCGGCAGCTAAAGCCGCCTTGTTTCTACTGGCAATAATTTTTATCGGCACGAAAATCATTCCGCGCCTGATGAGACATATCGCGAACTGGAATTCGCGTGAGCTTTTTCTTATCGCTACAACTGCCATCGGTTTGGGTATCGGATACGGCACTTATATTTTCGGTCTTTCTTTCGCGTTTGGCGCTTTCGTCGCCGGTATTCTATTGAGCGAATCGGACTACGGCTACCAGGCGCTAAGCGATATCATTCCGTTGCGTGATGTTTTTAGTTTGCTGTTTTTTACGTCCATCGGCATGCTGTTGGATATCAGATTTCTTTTTGCCCACTGGCAAATGATAGCGCTTCTGGTGGTTCTTGTTATGCTGGGCAAAGCACTGATTTTTGCCGTGTTGAGCCGGGCGTTTGGTTATCGCAATGTCATTCCTCTGGCAATGGGATTAGGACTGTCGCAGGTTGGAGAATTTTCTTTTATTCTTGGCAGGGTCGGTGTCGGCACAAAATCGATTTCTGCCGAATTCTATTCTTTAGTGCTGGCAATGACAATTGTTACTATGCTGTTGACACCTTTTATATCGGGTCTGACCGCTCCGCTTTATGCTTTTGCCCGTCGTTTTATAAAACCGCTTAAGCTTAAACCTTTACATTTTCCTAAAAGCGGTCTGAAAGATCATATCGTTATCGCAGGTGGAGGACGGGTCGGCATGCACGTTGCCAATGTTCTCCACCACTCCGGTATACCTTTTGTCATCCTGGAACAGAATTCCCGGCGTAGTCAGGAAGTAAAAGCATGCCGATACCCGATTATTTTCGGAGACGCCACCAAGGGAACAATTCTGGAAGCCGCAGCCCTGCGCAAAGCGAAATTTTTGTTGATTACGACTCCTGTGGCTGTTGTTTCGCTGGGAATTGTCGCACAGGCGCAAAAAATCAATCCCGATATCCACATCATTGCCAGGGCGGAAGGGATAGAACAAATGAAAGCGCTTTACAAAAAAGGTGTGACGTATGTGGTTCAGCCGGAATTTGAAGCCAGTCTGGAAATCATCAATCAAACATTTCTTAATCTTGGTATTCCCGCCGGGCAATTGAAAACATTTACAGAGGAAGCGCGCCGGGAACTCAACAGCCCTTTATGCATTTAAGTCTTTCAAATTGAAAATTTATGGTTTTTTCAGTAAGCGAAAACGAGACAATGGTTATTCAGCCGTTTTTTTCACCGGTATATTTTCCCTCGGCGCGGAGCCGGTCAATTTCCCGTTTCTGCAACTCAGTATAGGCGATCTTTCCGACCTTGGTCTTCGGTATCTCGTTGATAAATTCGATTTCTCTCGGGCAGCTCCATTTGATCAGGTCTTTGCGGCAATGATCGATGAGCTTTTTCGCCATGTCCGGTCCGCTGTCGGCGGCGAATTCTTTTTTCAGCACAACGAACGCCTTGACCCTTTCCACCTGCTCTTTGTCGGGGATGCCGATCACGCAACAATCAGCAACTGCCTCGTGCTTGTAGATCTGACCTTCGACCTGGGCAGGGTACACGTTCATGCCGGAAGACTTGATCATACGTTTTTCGCGCAGCTTGAAGTAAAAGAACCCGTCGAGGTCCATGGAAGCGATGTCCCCGGTATGAAGCCAGACCAGACCATCGGAATGTGTTTTCAAGACCTCTGCCGTTTCCTCTGGTTGGTCTAGGTATCCCAGCATGACCGCCGGACCGTGTAGGCAGAGTTCGCCTTCCTCTCCTACCGGGATCTCTTCGGTTGTCCCCTTTTTCACTATTTTAGCCAGCATACTCGGGAAGGGAAGGCCGATACTGCCTTCGCGATATTCTCCAATGGGCATGGCCATGATCGCGGTGACCGCCTCGGTCAGTCCGTATCCCTCGAGGAGTTTGACACCCTTTCCGCCCTGCCGCTCTACAATGCTTTCGAAGCGCTCCTTAACCACCCTGGGCAGGGTGTCGGCGCCGCTGAAACAGGCGAACAGGCAGGAGAGATCACTCTTGTTGAATTTTTCGCTTTTCGTCAGGGCATCATACAGAGTCGGGACACCGATTATGAAGTTGGGTTTTTTTTTGATCATCTTCGCGGCCAAGTTGGCATCGAACATCGGCACCATGATGCACTTTCCTCCGTTGGACAGGGCGGTATTCACGCACACGCCCAGGCCGAACCCGTGGAAGATGGGAAGCATGGCCAGGATATCGGCGTATTCGGGATTCATCCCCACCCAGTTCGCGCACATGAGACCTTCGGACACGAAGTTATAATTGGACAACATAATGCCCTTGGGCGTTCCGGTGGTTCCGCCGCTGTAAAGAATGACGGCCAGATCTTCCGCGTTGACATCCGCCCTGGGCGCCTGGGGGTGTTCAGTTTCCAAAACCCATTTTTTCCAGTTCACGATCATGGGATCATCAGCCGGTATAGGAGGATTTTTTCTCCCGGCTTTCAGCCAGTACAGTTTCGCCAGATGCCACAGCAGATAAGGAGCTTTTCCACGCCGGCCCGCCTTGCAGCGGGGGCGAAGGTATTGAGCCACATGTCCATGGTCAGGGCAAAACGACTTTTGCTCACCTTGCAGTAAAATTCGATCTCGCTTTCCGTCGAAAGGGGATGGATCATGCTGGCGATTGCGCCCAGCTTGTTCACGGCGTAAAAGCAGACGACTCCAGGAGGTGATGTGGGCATGGATATGGTCACCCGGTCGTAACAATCGGAGACGGCCAGGGCAACGGATTCACACATGCTGATTTTTGGAAAATTCAATTCATGGGGCACATTGCCGTAATATTTAAGCCATGGTTTTTTTCATACAAAAGCCGGTTTGCCACAGATATTTATTACCGATCTGTGCCGTATGGCCTTAGGTGAGGTACCATGGCCTGTAAGCTAAAGTGTTAGTGTTTTTTGTCTTCTAGTTTTATATCATGGATTTCAAGTTTTAAATTGCAATGTATGTTACACAATCCACCATGCTACTGAGTTTCTGTTAATTCCCTCTACTGAAACTTAGTATGTGCAATAACAAGATAAGGCTTAATTAATTCAAATTGTAATTGATGATTGCTTACTGGTTTCCGAAGAAGATCGCAAAGGCCTGTTTTATTGCTTCCGTTCACGCAAGAAACATCTAGGGTCTTCCGCCAGATAATCTCCGCTATAGGCGAGTGCTCGTCCGCGACATCCGCCGCAAACCGTTTTATAGTTGCATTCACCACAAACGCCTTTTAAGAGTTTTTCCCTATTGCGTAAATTCCGAAAAACTGTTGATTCGTAGTAAATATCCTTAAAATCCGTTTTCCTGACATTACCGGCGTTTACTTCTACAAATGGACATGGCCAGACATCGCCGTTGGCTTTAACGTAGACGAAACCTCGACCTGCTGCACATCCGTGAAAAACCTTGCCGGCAAGTTTCAGCATGAGGCCATCGCGGATACCGTTTTTCTCCAGAAGATGAGGCCAGTATTGAGGGCCGGCGACCGGTTCTATTATTGTATGAGCTGTTTTTTGTTTGAGCGCGATCAGTTCACTCAGGTATTGATTGGCAGCTTTCTTTAATGTGGCCTTTTCAATTTTCTCTCCGCGACCGACAGCTACGAGCTGATACATAAGCATGATCCCGGCACCGCAGTTATCAACGAAATCGATGAGCTCAGGTAAATCAGGTATATTGTATTCCATTGCCGTAGTGTTGATTTGCAAAAGAATGCCTGCTTTTTTAGTGGCTTCAATAGCGCGAAGCGCCAGATCGAATGCTCCCGGTTTGTTGCGGACCATGTCGTGAATATCAGGATTGGCTGCGTCAATACTGATGGCATTACAGACGACGCCATGATCTTTCAGTTTAAAAGCCATTTCTTCATCAATTAATGTGCCGTTAGTGGCGATGATATTGGCCAGTCCCGCCTTTTGAGAGTGTCTGAGCAGTTCAAAGATGTCCGGTCTCACCAGCGGTTCGCCGCCTGTATATATTAATGTGCGGAATTCACTGACAGAAGCAATCATGTCGATGAGTCTTTTGCCTTCATCGGTAGTAAGTTCGTCGGGTTCGGCATTACCGCTAATGGCGTGGCAATGAATGCATCTCAGGTTGCATGCTCCGGTTACTTCCCAGACCGGATGCCCCGGATATCCGATGCAACCCATACCCCAGGAACCGTTGGCCACAGGTATAGTTCGAAAGCCGTATTTCAATACCCAGCCGGGGAAATTCTGCCAGCCGTTCAGATATCCCATAAGCATTGCACTGCCTAACTGCTTGAACAGAAGGGAAGGAGGGTTATAAAACGCTTTTACTTTGTTTTTAGTTTTCATTTGAATTTTAGATATATGCCAGAATATAAACAAGGGACGTTCCCAGATTGACTGCTATATTCAAGCCGCATAATTTCTCCAGCATTTTCTTGTCTTCGTACTTGCCTCGTAACATCATGACAACGACAAATAAAGAAATAATTAGTACAGGCAGATAAAAATAAACAATCTTAAAAGCAATTCCGAAGAATGGTGAGGCAATCACTGCCGCGGAGGCCAGTAAAGAAAAGGCGATATATAGAAATCCTCCATTTTTCTTTCCAATACGGTAAAGCAGGTTTTTTTTATCTGTAGCTTTATCTGCTTCATAATCCGGGAATTCATTAAGCAGGATTACATTAAATATCGTCAGACCAATGGGTATAGCCATCCAGTGAATAGCGGGGTGAACTGCCCCTGTCTGGATATAATAGGCCGAGGCGACAGGAAGCCAGCCGTAGCAGAAGCCGATGAATATTTCACCAAAGCCTCTTTGCACCAGCCTGACCGGTTTTGTGGAATAAAAAAATCCCGGGAAAGCGCCCAGGCAGCCCAAAAGCAAAGTATAGGGACCTGTTTTCAAAACAAATTGCAGAATAACGCCTATTATACCGGCAAGGATCAGAGTGACAATACTTGTCCAAAACGGGACATTAGGTGATATTTTCCCATGGGGAAGAATGCGGGTGCCACCGGCAAATTGATTATCATGCAAACGGTTGGAAATAACATCTCCCTGATAATCGAAGTATTCACCGGAATGGTAAGTGGATAACATAATCAAAATGACCCCGGAAACTCCTAGAAGAAAAATTTCAAGACTGAAGGCGGAATTGATTTTGTACGCCAGAAGTGTTCCCAGTATAAAAGGAAGGATGCCAACTGTGTGAAAAGGAGGTCGGGACAGGACAAACCATGTCTTTATTTTCTCTATATTGGAATTTTGCATAAAACACCTGAATTCATTGCGACGGGTCTTAACATAAAGGTCTTTTTTTGTAAAGAAGCGCGAGTCTGACTCGTGTACAGTAGATTTCCTGGCTAATAAAGTTATTCCTGTAATGAGCATAATCAATTAAGCAAGTCCTTCAACGATTGAAATATTAACAGGAAAAAATCATTTTTCCCTTGATTGTTAATTTTAGTTGTGTTAGTTCTTCCGCTAATTTAAGAAGAAAGACAATTATCCAAACAAATAAGCAAGCAGGGTTGAGCCGGAAGTATCAAATTTACTTTGGATGGACGCTCAAGAAGTTTGTGCTTCTTTGATGAAATTGATAAAGGTGTTTCGCCGGGTTGAATGTTAGAAACTTTGGAGATGGCCGCAAAAACGGTTCATAATAAAAACAGGAATTTTATTTTATGAAAGGGGGATTTTAGAAAATGACGAAGGCAGAATTAGTCGGGGTTATAGCAAAATCGGCAGGTGTCACCAAAGACAAAGCGGCAAAAGCACTGGAAGCATACGAAGTAGCAGTCGCCAAAGAGCTTAAGAAAAGCGGTAAACTTATTCTTGTAGGATTTGGTACGTTCTCGGTAGTGAAGAGGAAGGCGAGAGAGGGCAGGAATCCTCAGACCGGAAAAGCCATTAAGATTCCCGCAAAGAAAGTCGTAAAATTTAAGGCAGGCAAGGATCTGGCCAATAAAGTAAAATAATAAATTATTCAGTTACAGTACAGCTAAGGCCTCCGCATTTTCAGCTTAATATCCGGAGGCCTTAGTGCATTTATCCTGAAAAATATTTACAAGGAGTTTTGTTTTGGCACTAAAAAGAATTCTCAGTGGAATGAGACCGACAGGAAAACTGCATCTGGGCAATCTGCATGGAGCTTTGCAAAATTGGATTGAATTGCAGGAAAGCGGCAAATACGATTGTTTTTATTTTGTTGCTGATTGGCATGCGATTACCAGTGAATACAGTTCCACTGAAGGTATCAAGGATAACATCGTCAGTATGGTGATAGACTGGCTCAGCGCCGGTTTGGACCCGCAAAAGAGCACGCTTTTTGTTCAATCAGCGGTTAAGGAACATGCTGAATTGTTTTTGCTGCTTTCAATGATAACTCCACTGGCCTGGCTGGAAAGAAATCCAACTTACAAGGAAATGAAATCGGAACTGTCCAACAAGGATTTATCCACTTTCGGTTTTCTGGGTTATCCTGTGCTGCAGGCCGCCGATATTATCATGTATAAAGCCTACGGCGTGCCTGTCGGTATTGATCAGCTTCCCCACGTTGAATTGACCCGTGAAATAGCCCGCCGTTTTAATTTTCTCTATAAAGAAATATTCCCTGTTCCGGAACCGCTTTTAACCAGTGTGCCCAAACTGCTGGGAATTGACGGGAGAAAGATGAGCAAATCCTACGATAATTCTATTTACATCAGCGACCGGGGAAAGACGCTGCTGCATAAAATTAGCTCCATGTTTACTGATCCTCAGCGGATGAGGAAGAGTGATTCCGGAAATCCTGAAATATGCAATGTTTTCACTTTTTACGGGTTGTATTCTTCGCCGGAAAAAGTCAAAGAGATTGATGTTGAATGCCGGAAAGCTGGAATTGGGTGCACGGACTGCAAAAAGATGCTGGCCAAGCAGATAGCCGAAAAACTTAATCCCGTTCATGAACGTATGGATTACTACATGAATCATATGAATGAAATTAACTCAATCATAGAAGAGGGAAACAAGAAAGCGAGAAAAATAGCACAGCAGACGATGAGTGAAGTACGTGCCGCGGTTAATATATAATATTATGGATAATGAACAAATATCAAATTATGCTGTTAAACTGGACATCTTTGAAGGTCCGCTGGACCTTCTTTTGTATTTGATAAAGAAAAATGAGATCGATATCTATAATATCCCGATAGCGCTGGTTACCGAGCAATATCTCCAATACCTGAAAATTATCAAAGAGCTTAATCTCGATCTGGCCGGAGAATATCTGGTCATGGCTGCAACGCTTATTCATATTAAATCCAGGATGCTACTGCCTCCGCCTGATGAACCGGAAGAAGAAGAGGAAGATCCCCGCGCCGAACTGGTCAGGCAGCTTCTTGAACATAAGACATTTAAGGACGCCGCAGAAAATTTAAAAGAAAGACCGCTCCTGGAGAGAGATGTGTTTACCCGGGCGGCACTCCTGCCGGAAGAAGCTGAAAAGACAACCACGGAGGAAGAAGAACTCATCGAAGTAAGCGTTTTCGAGCTTATAGAGGCTTTTCATCGTGTTGTTTCGCAACTGGATAGAAAGGAACTTTTGGAAATTGATTTGGAAAAACTGTCTCTTACTGATATAATCAACGAAATAATGGATCAGTTATCCGTAACAAAAAGCTCGACTTTTGAAGATTTACTCCAAGGGAAAAGAGATCGCCGGCGCATCATCTATACTTTTTTGGCTATACTGGAATTAATTAAGTTGAGAATGATTAAAGCTTATCAAACTTCAATTTTTGGAGTTATCCGGATATTCCCGGCCGTGGAGTCATAAATGGAAAAAATCAAAGCAATAATTGAATCTCTGATTTTCGCTTCCGATACGCCGTTGGCGCCTGAAAAAATTCGTGTTGTTTTTCCGGAAGTGGAAAAAAAGGAAATTAAAGAAATCATTGATCAGCTTGTATCGGAATATAATGAACGGGATGGGGGTATTTTTTTGCAGGAAGTTGCCGGCGGTTTTCAGTTCCGAACCAATCCTGAGCTTGCCCAGTGGATTAAAAAGTTGAAAAACTCAAAACCTCATTCCTTATCTCCGCAGGCGATGGAAACGCTCGCAATCGTCGCTTATAAACAGCCCATTGTTAAATCCGAAATCGAAAGCATTCGCGGAGTAGATGTAGGAGGTCCGCTCAAGAGCCTTTTGGATAAAAAGCTTGTGCGCATTGTCGGACGCAAGGACGTGCCCGGCAAGCCCATTATCTACGGGACGACCAGAAGATTTCTGGAAGTGTTCAGTCTGAAAGATCTCCTTGATTTGCCGAATTTGCGGGAATTAAAAGAACTCAACCAGCAGCAGGAATTTGAAGATCAGGGAATCGAAGGTCAGGAAATCACAGAGCGGGAAATTTTGGAAGAGGGAATTGTAAATCATGAAGTCGTAGAGCAGAAAATAGCGGAACAGGAAATCGCAGAAATAGAAATCGAAGATATTCCTGATTTATGAAAGAACGTATACAAAAAATTATTGCGGCTGCCGGTATTGACTCGCGGCGCCATGCTGAAAAGCTGATAACTGAAGGGCGTGTCAGCGTTAATAATATCGTGATCACCAAACTTGGAGAGAAGGCTGATGCCGAAAAAGATATTATTCGAATTGACGGCAAAACAATCTCTTTAGGAAAAACAAAATATTATATTGCTTTGAATAAACCGGCCGGATTTGTTACCACCCTTCATGATCCTCAGAACCGGCCGACAATTGTGGATTTACTAAGTGATATGCCGGAGAGGGTTTATCCTGTAGGAAGGCTTGATTATGATTCGAAAGGCCTTTTACTTTTAACTAATGACGGTGACTTTGCTCAAAAAGTGCAGCATCCCCGTTTTCAGAAACCAAAAGTATATAGAGTAAAAATTCAAGGACACTTGTCCAGAGAGGAGTTAAAACTGTTGGGTAAAGGAATTAAGTTGCCTGATGGTGTTTTTAAACCGGAAAATTTAAAAGTAGAAAAAATTAATGATCGAAGCTGTTGGTTGCAACTTACGCTAAGAGAGGGGAAAAATAGGATCATCAGGAGAGGATTTGAAACTGCCGGTCATCGTGTAGCTCTTTTGGTGCGGGAAGCTATCGGAGGTCTGAAATTAGGCAATTTAAAGGAAGGCGACTGGCGGCATTTGAACAAAAAAGAAATAGACCAACTGCTGGATAATGTATCAAACGAAAATAGTTAAAAATTTCTTGACATTCGCTAAAAAATAAATAATAAGGTCTAACATAGAGAAAATAAACATATATTATTCATCTAGCGGTTCATTGTTGTAAATAGTATTAAGGAGGGGCTATGAATAAATCCGGTCTTATTGAAACTTTAAGCAGTAAGTTAAACTTGACGGAAAAAAAGGCAATTGACGTTGTTAATCTTATTTTTAAAGGTTTCACCGATGAATTGAAAAAAAATGGACGTATCGAGATCAGGGGCTTTGGCAGCTTTGTGGTAAAGAAATACGGATCATACACGGGAAGAAATCCTAAAACCGGCACTAAGATACAGGTTGAACCTAAAAAATTACCCTTCTTTAAAGTAGGCAAAGAACTTAAAGTGCGAGTTGATAAAAAGAAATAACCCCCCCCTGTTTTTATAAATAAAAAGGAGGCTTGATCTAAGCCCCCTTTTTTTATTACAGATTAAAGTCCACTTAGATCAACTTAAATTGGCATTGACAAAATCCCAGTTAATCAAATTTTGAATCACAGCGGCAAGATAATCAGGCCTCCTGTTCTGATAATCCAGGTAATAGGCGTGTTCCCATACATCAATGGTCAGGAGTGCTTTCTGACCGTGGGCCATAGGTGTATCGGCATTTGCTGTCTTTGTTATTTTTAACTGATCTCCTTCCAGAACCAGCCATGCCCAGCCGCTGCCAAATTGAGTAACGCCGGCATTTTTTAATTCTTCGGCAAACTTATCATAATTTCCCCATACGGCGTTAATCTTTGCCGCGATTGCACCGGTAGCAACTCCTCCTCCTGCTTTCTTCAGACATTGCCAGTAAAAGGAATGGTTCCATATCTGGGCGGCATTGTTGAAGATGCCGGCTTTGGCCGGGTCTTTAGCGGCAATTTTAATAATTTCTTCCAACGATTTTTGTTCAAGACCGGTTCCGGCGATTAATTTGTTTAAATTATCCACATAAGCTTTGTGATGCTTGCCATAATGAAAATCCAGGGTATTGGCAGTGATAAAAGGCGCTAATGCATCTTTCCCATAGGGGAGTTCCGGTAATGATATGGCCATAGTTGTTCTCCTTTCTGTGTTCTTATAATGTCAAATTGTTCTTTTTATAATAGGTCGATTTTTTAGTTTGTCAAACTTAGATTGCATCTTTTTTAATTAATATTTGCAACTTTATCAATATGACTCATTTTATATTTAAGCCAGTTGATATGAATAAAGGTAAAGACAGCGAAAATCAATGATGGAAGAGCAACTTCCCGGCTGAATAAAATAAGTGCAATGCCACCGGCTAATCCGCAGTCTTTCATGGTGCCCATAAGAAGAAAAGAGTTAATCTTATTTTCATTACTATGGAAATAAAGTCCGATTTTTCTGATCGTAAAGGAGAAGATAAACGTGCTGACAAGAGCAATGAAAGCGATAACAAAAAGATCGGAAGACCATCGCATAAGAAGATTTCTGCCACTTGCCGTTATAGTGTAAAATACTACGAAGTAACAATAATCTATAATTGTTTCTTTGGATGGTTCAATTATTTTATCCCATCCTTTATCAATAACGAGTCTGGATAGGATGAGTGGCAGTAAAATCAATCCCAGGACTATTACAATTATGTTCCAGTAGTTCGGAATTATATATTTTAGGAATCCCAAGCCTATTAACGGTATAATCAGCAGAGCGCCTAAATAAGCCCCGGCCAGGCTGGTAAAGACGGAATTATTTTCAATGCGCGATAAATTGCCCAAAAGAATTATGTCTAACGAAGGTGGCATGGCGGCGATTAATATCATGCCTATCCAAAACTCCTGTTTTTGGATCAAAAAAATACTGGTCAAAATTATAAAATTACCCAAAACAAGATAATTCATAATATTGCCTCGAATGGAAGCGGATAAAAGCGGGCCGGGGTGGCGGAAGAAACCGCGGGGAAATCTAAGTAATGTGATGGTTAGAATTATGATTAACGCGGGGAAAATAAGTGTATTGCCAATGAGGAATCCCTGGGGCAGGGCCATACCGCAAATCAGAGCCAGCAAAAAAATTAAGTTGGAGCGGTAAAAAAGATTAGTAGAAAAAGCCATTTTGTTTTACCCCGTTAGAACATCTCATTGCTTGCATTCGTGAGAAGCCTTGCTTCTATTTGGAGTCGTCCCGCTAAATGGCCAGAATCCTTCTAACGGGGCAAAGGCCAGATTTTTTTAGCTCCGGAAATAAGCAAGAGAAACCCGATGTTAAAAATAACTATAGTTCCTCCCGCCGGTAAATTCAACAAAAAAGCGAGAACAATACCGCAAATTACTGATAAAATAGAAAAACAAGCGGAGGCTATAATGGTTTTTTTGAAGCTCATGGATAGCTGCAAAGCAGTTAGAGGCGGTAAAATCAGCATAGCTGAGACGAGCATAATGCCTGCTACTTTCATGGCTAAAACTGCCGCGACTGCCGTCAATAGAAAGAGAAGCACATTGATTCTTTTTGTCTTGATGCCCATTGTCTGGGCCAGCTCTTCGTCAAAAGTAATTGCAAAAAAATCATTATAAAAAATAACTACCGTGGCTACTGTGGTTAAAAAAACAATAAATGAAAGCCAGAGCTCAGTTTGTGTTACGGTTAGAATATTGCCGAAAAGATAACTGAATAAATCTAGATTGTAACCGCCGGATAGTCCAGCCAGAATAATACCTGTAGCGATTCCGAGTGAAGAGACGATGCCGATGGCCGCGTCTCCGTGGATGCGCTTGGAATGAGTCAGTTTGAGAATAGCCAGCGATGAAAGCATCACCAGGGGCAGGGCGGCCAGGGTAATATAGGCAGGACTGACTCCGATCAGGATTACGATTGCAACACTGCCAAAGGTAATATGAGCAAGTCCATCGCCAATCAGAGAGAAACGACGTAAGACAAGAAAAACTCCCAGTATGGAAGAAACGGCAGCGATCAGCATACCCGCCAAAATGGCGCGTTGAACAAATTCATAATTAAGTATATCGACTAAACCCATCAAACGTTGTTCTCCGCATTGTCGTGCTGATGACAGATCATATGCTGACTGGTCGATCCAAAAAATCCGGCCATATCAGGTGAAGTACAAAAATCTTCAAATGTTCCGTAAAAGATTACTTTTTTGTCAAGATAAAGAAGATTACGGGCGTACTTCCCGATAATGCCTGTGTCATGAGTAACAAGAATAATAGTGGTATCATAGGTGCGGTTCATTTCGCTGGTCAATGAATAAAAAATTTCTCTTGTTTCGGGATCAAGAGCTGTTGTTGGTTCATCGAAAATGAGTAAATCCGGTTGACTGATTAAAGCTCGCGCTAAAATTGTGCGCTGCTGTTCGCCATAAGAGAGTTCACCGATCAGACGGTCCGCAAGATGCGCGATTCCCATCATTTCCAGAGTGTGCTTTAAAGCTATAGCATTTCTTTTTTTCATGCCCAATTGAACTATTTCTTCTACAGTACCAGGGAAGTGATTATTCAAGGAGCTTATTCGTTGAGGCAGATAACCGATTCTATCCCACTGGTGGAAAAAAATTAAAGGTTGACCAAAAATATTAATGTTTCCCTTTTGCGGCTTCAGGATGCCCAGAATATTTTTAATAAGCGTACTTTTGCCGGATCCGTTGGGCCCGGCAACGCCCAGATAATCGCCTTTTTTTACGGTAAAGGAAATATTACTGATAGCTTCCAGGCCGTTGTAGCAGAAGGTCAAATTATCAACGTTGATGACGTTCATGGACATCGCATTCCTTTTTTTAAACTAGTCAGATTTGTTTCCATCAATAAAATAAAAGATACACCGTTTTTAATATCCTCTTTACTTAAGTCATGCCCGTTATTGAGTTTCAGTAAACCGGCTCCTGTCTCTGCGGCAATCATTTGGGCCAGGCGGGGGCTGATCATGTCTTCATAATAAATATAAGGAACTTTCTGGCTCTTTACTTGTTCGATCAAAGCAATCGTCTTTTGCGGCGAAGGTTCGGCATCCGCTGATATGTTATAAGCAGCAACATATTTTATATTATACCTTTTAGCCAGATAAGCGAACGCCCAGTGACCGGCGTGCAAGATTATTTTTGTTTTGCAACCGTTTAATTCTGTACGATATCGTTGGTCCAGGGCGGTTAGCTTAAGCTTGTAATCACGAGCATTTCTTAAGTAATAATCACTGTTGCGAGAATCCTTTTTAATAAATGTGGCGGCAATGTTATCAACCATTTTCTGTGCGTTATCCAGGTCCAGCCAGAGATGCGGGTCAAATTTGGAAATATGATTCCCATGATCTCCATGAACTCCATCCTCTTCATTGAACGGCAGCAAGACAGTTCCGGCTCCGGTCTCTACGGCCAGCATATTGGTATTTTTTTCGGCGGCGTTGATGATTTTATATGCCCACTGTTCCATTTCAAAGTTGGTGAAAAGGAAAATATCAGCTTTGCTGACCTTTTTTATATCTTCGGGCTTTAATTCGTAATGGTGCGCGTCTGTTCCCGGTGGCAGAAGCATGGTTACTTTGATTTTATCTCCGCCGATATTGCGCGCAAAATCGTAGATGGGGAAAATTGTGGCAATTACCCGTAGTTTTTTATCTTCCCTGTCTGATTCCTTTGCCGGTTGGCAGGAGGACAGAAGTAAAGATAACAAAAGGATAAAGATAAGAGATATTTTTCTTAGAGACATGATAATTATTCCTATTTATACAATGATATTTTTGTCTTTGCTGACGTACGGCAATCGCTGCAAAGGCCGGATATATTAATTTCGATGTGATCAATGCTGTAATCATCTTTAGATAAAATCAGCTCCGATGCCCGTGTAAAAGATAATGGCTCCAGGCAGGTAAATTCTCCGCAATTGCGACAACTGAAATGGGGATGCAATGGTTTTTCTAAAGTGACCATTTCAAAATAATTAGCGCCGCCGGCTGAAGCGATTTCCCGGATGATACCACGTTGTCTGAAAAGAGATAAAATGCGATAAATTGTTACCTTATCAATGTTGGCTTTGTTTTCCAGAGACTGGCGAATAGCGCTTACATTAAGCGGCTTTGTTGCTTTGAGTAAAATATTCAAAACAGCAATACGCTGTGAAGTTTTAGAAAGGCCGGCGTTTTGCAAAGTAAGCAGGGCATTTTTATGCTTTGAATTTATAACCATGGCGAACCATTATCAAAAATGCAACCGAGTTGCAACAATTATCAATAAGATCATTTCAGACAATAAAAAATAGTATTGACGAATTAAATTTGTCCTGTACATTATCCAAAAAGCTTAAATAAGGAGGATTGTTTATGAAACCTATCGGACCGTTAATGTGGGAACATAGATTGATTGAAAAAATGCTCTCTTCGATGATGCTTCATATTGACAATATTGAAAAAAGCAAGACAGTTAATCCTCTCATCATAGATATAGCCGTTGATTTTGTGCGTACATACGCTGACCGCACCCATCACGGAAAGGAAGAAGAAATTCTCTTCAGAGATCTGGCCAAGAAAGATCTTACGCCGGAATTGAAAAAAATCATGCAGGAATTGCTGGATGAGCATGTCTGGGGTAGAAAAACAACGGCGGCATTGGTTGCGGCCAAAGCAAAATATTTAGAAGGAAACAAGGAAGAATTGCCACGTATAATAGATTTCGCCCGGCAGTTAGGCAATTTTTACCCCAAACACATCGAGAAGGAAGACAAGCAATTCTTCTATCCCTGTCAGGAATATTTTGACAAAGATGAACAAGCCAAAATGCTTGCCGAATTTTGGGAATTCGATCGCAAAATGATTCACGAGAAATATAATAAAGTATTCGAAAAATACTTGAAGTCAAGTTTCTAATATTATAGAGAAGGAATTAAAGATGATCTGTCTTGTGAATTCCTTCGTCTTTTGATATAGCTAACGACTGATTAAGACTAAACAGAAAACTATTAGATTCGTTTTTCCCCCTTTGGATTTCAATAATGAGGAACCTAACAACAAGAGAAAAGCTGATTCTTTCGGGGTTGTTTCTATCGAAGTTTGATGAAACTGGTTTAAGAATGCTAGTGCTTACTTGCAAAAGTCACTGAGATGTCATTTCGACCGAAGGGAGAAATCTTATTCAATGATTCTAAAGATTTCTTAGTCACTTCGTTCCTTCGAAATAACACGGTTAATATTGAAATTAAGCACTAGGTTTCAATGGTTTTTCTGAAGCGTTCAACGCTCTTGCTCTTAGTCTTAAAGCGAATCCGGCATCTCTCAAGAATTATCGTGATGAGTTTGATCCTTACTTTCCTAATCCAAGACAGGGATGGCACAAACGCCCTATCCGTACATACTGCAAAAATCTCATGGACGAATTTGGGATGTTAAGTATGGAGTCCTTCGCTGACCTTATAAAGACAGAAATATCCATTGCCGGGGAGGTTGAGATAATAGAGGAACAGGCAGATATGTCAGAATCCAATAGCTTCGCAAAACGATTGATAACAGGACAAGCTGCTGAAAAGTATTTTGAAAGAGTTTTCATAACTGTTCCAGAGTTTCAGAGTTACAGTCTGACAAATACGACTGGATTAGGGTGTGGGTTTGACTACAGGATGAGTCGCGAAGACAGCCCTTTTCTTGCTGTTGAGGTGAAGGGAATAACGACATCAACTGGCGCAATACAAATGACAAGCAAAGAACACAAAATTGCGCAATTGCTAGAGGATCGTTTTTTTCTTTTTGTCGTTCGCAATTTCGCTGAAAAACCATACCACACAGTTTTTCAAAACCCGGTTAACTCGCGGCTTATTTTTGATCGGCGGGAGTCCGTCTCTGTCCAAGTATTCTGGTCAACTACTATAGGGAGTGAATAGCATGAAAACAACGAAACAAGAATACGACATATTGGCGAACAAGATATTGACCGCCTTGTCTTTGCTCGATGAAAAAGGGACAAATGAAAATGTGACACGCGCAATGGCTATCGTTTGTGAAGGTTTTCGGCAAAACGCTGCCAAACGCAGATTTTCCGCCAAGGACCTGTTCAGGTCTGGGAATGCAGTATTATCGTGCGAATAGGAATAGTGGCCTTTCGCGCCCCGCAGCCAACCATCAAATGTCGGCCTTGATGATATTGTTTTACAACAAACAGCATGGGGCGCAAAGACCGTAAAAAATAAGAAACCATCTACTGTATCAAAAATCCGGCTAATTTCTGGTAGAAATTCGGTGTCTTTTTCGTTTGGACAAGGCGAAAGTTAAGAATGTAGATCCGAATGACATGGGCGAAAAAGTGTTGTCCATATACAACGAAAGGGTTGCAGGAGTAAGGAAAAAATTCCAATCTAGTGCTTACTTGCAAAAGTCACTGAGATGTCATTTCGACCGAAGGGAGAAATCTTATTCAATGATTCTAAAGATTTCTTAGTCACTTCGTTCCTTCGAAATAACACGGTTAATATTGAAATTAAGCACTAGCCTCACATGAGCAATTGTTACGTGCCCTTGTTCTGGCAGCTACATTCTTTGACCAACATATGACTCTTTGGGAGTTTCGCGAAGAACAACATGAATCACTAACATTCAGAAAAACATTGGTTAAGTATAATTCAGAATTTGTTAACGCACTGTTTTTAAGTCTCAATTTTAGAACATGTCGATTGATAAATCATCAGTTTGGCAAGGGAAACATGTATAAGGACATATGGGATATGTCATTTGAAGCCAGAGCAACGCTGGTTGTTTCTGTCGCCTTTGAACTTAAAAACGATCTAACTACTGACATTGATTCCCTCGATAGTATAGAGTGTTTTTGTGATTTTAAAGGCCTTTTCCCTGAAGTCATTACGGATGATGTCGTAGACAGCATGAAAGATAAGTTTATTGACTATACCCAGAAAGATATATGGAATTATCATGACGAAGATCCGGATTACTACCGTGATGATGCCTATAAAATAGAGGAATTGGCCAAGCAATTCGAAGTAGATATGTCAGACACAATAAAAGCGTTGGAAAGTCGAGCGACCGAATTGGAAGAAGAACAACGACCTGACGAGCCAGATGATCTTGAAGGCTATAGCTCGGGACGCGGTTCTGATTCGTGCAGCGATAGTGATATTGATTCTATTTTTAATACTTTGAGGACGTAAATCCAAACTTATAATGACTTAATGGTTCCCACGTTCGATTGAATCTTTTCGACTCGACCTTGCATCAGTTCATCATACTTCTATTATTGACAGCAAATCAAAAAGACTTGGCTTAACTGGGTTTACATATGATAAAAGAACCTGCGTAAGGTTATTCTATGGCAGAAATCAAAAGGGCTTCAAAAAGAGAACTATTCGGCTGGGCAATGTTTGATTTTGCCAACTCGTCCTATACGACTGTTATTATCACGGTTGTCTTTTGTATAATATTTCCCAAAATCATTGTTGGAGACGGGCCGGAATACAGGCTGGGTAATCTTCTGTGGAGTACTTCACTGTCCATAAGCTATCTGGTTGTGCTTCTTACGGCACCGCTCTTCGGTGCAATTATGGACTACACCGGATTAAAAAAGAAGTTTCTCTTCGGAAGCTACATCCTCACGGTAATTGCTACCGCGGCTCTTTATTTCGTTGGTCCCGGAGACATCATTTTGGGAATGCTGCTTATTATTCTATCTAATGTCGGTTTTTCCTACAGCGAATCGTTTGTCTCCAGTTTTCTTCCGGATCTTGGTCCACCTGAAGATCTGGGTAAAATTTCGGGCTATGCCTGGGGCCTGGGATATTTTGGCGGTCTCATATCTGCAGCAGTAGTCATATTTGGTATGAGTGCCGGTGTATATACAATGGAAAATTTCCAAAATCTGCGGCTGGTGGGACCGGTGACAGGTTTATTTTTTTTGATAGCCGCCATTCCGACATTCTTGTGGGTAAAGGAACGGACGGCTCCCAGACCTCTCTCCAAGAATGAAAATTATATTACTATCGGGTTGAAACGATTGAAAAAAACCTTTCTGGATATTCGGGATTACAAAGATTTGATAATCCTTCTGGCATCATTCTTTTTCGCTTATGCGGGGCTTTCCATCGTGATTGCCTTCGCCTTTATTTACGGAGACCAGATCATAAAATGGTCTAGCAGCACACAGATATTAATGTTTGTTATAACGCAATTTACGGCAGCGGGAGGGGCATTTCTTTTTGGCATCATTCAGGACAGATGGAAAGCTAAACCGGCATTTATTCTGACGCTTGTGCTCTGGATAGTTTCCGTAAGCCTGATTTACGGGGTCATTGAAGTTACAGCTTTTGTAAACAGCGTGACAGGATTTGCTCTGCAAGAAGCGCATGTTTTCCTTGTTGTCGGCTTCATAGCCGGATTAGGCCTGGGATCAACCCAATCCGCCTGCCGGGCCATGGTTGGTCTTTTCTCACCGGATACAAAAGCCGGAGAGTTTTTCGGTTTATGGAGTTTTACCGGTCGTCTTTCGGCTATTGTCGGACTGATGGGTTTGGGATTATTACAAACGCTTTTTGGTCTGCAAAAGGCGATACTTGTCTGTCTGGTATTTTTTTTAATGTCATTAGTTATAGTTCTTTTCGTCAATGAAGAACGAGGCAAGATGATCGCGCGTGAACATGCCGGAGAATAGGCAGGTATGGTGAGTAATCAAATAAATATTAATTCCGATAAATCGATGGATGTTATCGTAAGCTGGCTGCCGCTCTATCATGACATGGGCTTGATCGGAACATGGCTTTCCAGTCTTTATTATGCCGCCATGCTTGTAGTCATGTCGCCGCTGAATTTTATTTCGCGGCCGCAGCGCTGGCTGTGGGCTATTCATCGCTATCGGGGTACCATTTCAGCTGCTCCTAATTTTGCCTATGAATTATGTCTGAAAAGATTAACGGATGATGATCTTCAAGGACTTGATCTGTCTTCCTGGAGAGTTGCCTGTAACGGCGCCGAACCGGTGAGCCCCGATACAGTGGAGAATTTCTGCCGGCAATTCGGCAAGTACGGCTTTAAGCGTGAGACATTAATGCCTGTATACGGTCTGGCGGAATGTTCGGTCGGACTTGAAGTGGTCTCTCCTTTTGGGGCAAAACCCCTGACTCGGTTGGCGCCTGTCTGAATCCCCGTCTCATCACCCCAGTGGATCTCAGTCTTTTCTTGTTTCGCCCGGGAGAAAATGACCGGATAATCCCTCTCCAGCCATTTCTGCACCGCCTGAGAACTCTGCTCGTACGCTCGCTTGACCGGTTTCTGAGGAGTAAATCCCCAACGCTTGAGATACTCCCCAATGGTCCGGATCGGCATCCATCCATGCGAAATCGATGTTTGATCAACAACTTTACCGCCTCGCGCGTCCACAGGGCAAAGGGAAGTTTCAACTGGTCCCGGGGTCTTGTCAATCAAGTCTCGCTTTACCTGGGCTTCCTGTTCAGCCGTAAGAGTGCGTTTCTCACCCTCCTGACAGCCACGGACTCTCAGCTTGATGGCTTTGTTTCCCCCCTTCCTACCCCAAGGGGCATCCTGGACGGGAATAACAGAAATTAAAATAAGATCGAAAAAATTTAAATTCTCACATCAACCTTGTGTTCCTTGCCATCATCCACAAGGATAATTAGTCCCTCGCTTTGCTCCACGCCGTCAACGATTATCATCTTTTTGCTTTCTGAAGTTTGTGCGCGCATGACAAAGATGTGGTAAATTGTTTTCCCATAGCGGTAACGTATATTGAAAACATCCCAATCATCAGGGATGCACGGCGTAAGACTGAGCCTGTTACCTTCACGTTTTACTCCCAGGAGCGATTCCATAATCAGCCGGTACATCCAGCCTGCTGATCCTGTATACCAGGTCCATCCGCCTCTTCCGATATGTGGCTCAAGCGCGTAAACATCCGCAGCCACAGCGTAAGGTTCCACTTTATAAGTAGCGACCGCCTCAGAAGATCTTGTGTGGTTCACCGGGTTAATCATAGTCATAATTTCCCATGCCCGCCGATTGTCTCCCAAAGCTGCAAACGCCATTGCCGCCCAAATAGCTCCGTGGGTGTATTGTCCGCCATTTTCTCTTACGCCGGGAACATATCCCTTGATGTAGCCGGGATTCAAATTGGACTTATCGAATGGCGGTTCCAGAAGCTGGACTATTCCAATGTCTCTGTGAATCAGGTGCTTATTCAGCGCTTCCATAGCCAGATGCGAACGTTCGGCATCACCGGCTCCGGACAAAACCGCCCAGCTTTGGGCGATTGAATCAATCCGGCATTCGGAGTTTTGAGCCGAACCGAGAGGCGAGCCGTCGTCGAAATAAGCACGCCGGTACCACAAGCCGTCCCAGCCATGCTGTTCAATATTCGAGCGCAGTTGTGAAGCTTCTTTTTCACAATGTTCGCCGAAAGATGTGTCGCCGCGCAGGCGGGCAATTTCCACAAATTGCATAAGGATCTTATAAAGGAAAAAACCCAGCCAGACGCTTTCGCCCTTGCCCTTTATTCCCACCATATTCATACTGTCGTTCCAGTCTCCGGAGCCCATTAGCGGCAATCCGTGCTCGCCGAATCGGAGTCCCCTTCTAATGGCCCTTACGCAGTGCTCATACAAGCTGGCCGTTTCCTGAGACCGGCTGTGCAGATCGTAATACGAATCCTCATCCTTGTTTACCGGACGGCCTTTAATGAAAGGAACGGATTCGTTCAGTATGTCTGAATCGCCGGTACCGGATACATAAAAACAGGTTACAAAGGGCAGCCAGAGGTAATCGTCGGAGCATTGCGTGCGCACACCCCGTCCCATGGGTGGATGCCACCAATGCTGCACATCTCCTTCCTTGAATTGGCGGGATGCGCAAAGAAGCAGATGCTCTCGTGTTAGATTTGGATCGGTATGAATCAGCGCCATTACATCCTGCAGCTGATCGCGGAAGCCGAAGGCGCCCCCCGACTGGTAGTTTCCGGTTCGCGCCCAAAGCCGGCAGGCCAGTGTCTGGTAGGAAAGCCAGCCATTGGCCAGCACGTTGAGGGATGGGTCGGGTGTTTCCACCTGCACGGCGCCAAGCGTTTGATCCCAGTATTGTCTTACGGCCTCGAGAGCATCATGTGCCGCGGACGCTTCCCCAAAACTCTGCGCGAGTTTTCGGGCGTAATCAACGTTGCGTCCCAGGCCGAGAGTAAAAACAATCTCTTTTTCTTCCCCGTCGGCCAGATCAAATGGAACCTGAATTGCGGCACAGGGGTCCAATCCGGCGCCAACTTTGCCGGAGAGATGCTGACGTTTCATAGCCGCCGGATCGTGAGGTGTTCCGTTGCGTCCCAGGAATTCTGTCCGGTTGCAGGTTATGGTTCGCGTCAGCTGGTCTGTGTTGAAGAAAGCAACCCGATTGGGAAACTCAGTGTTGTAGGGGTTGCTCGCAAAAATAGCGCGGCTTTGGAGGTCAATATCGGTAATTACATGCATGGCTGTTTTCGTTCTGAGATCACCCAGAACCCATTCCACATATCCCGTAGCGGAGAGGCGACGTGATCGCCCCGTCTTATTTTTTATTTTCAACACTGTGAATTTTACCGCTGCGTCCAGAGCAACGTAAACCCGTACCTCGGAATGGATACCGCGCTCCGTATGTTCGAATACGCTGTAGCCAAAACCATGCCGGGTTATGTAAGGTGTTTCCCCGCGTCTGGGCAGCGGCATGGGAGACCAAAAGTGGCCGCGCTCCTCATCGCGGAGGAAAAATATTTCTCCACTCCTGTCGCTTACCGGATCGTTGTACCAGGGTGTGAGACGGAACTCATGGGCATTCTCTGACCAGGTGTAGGACATGCCACTCTCTGAAATGACGGTGCCGAACTGAGGGTTGGCCAGCACATTCACCCATGGTACCGGCGTCACATGATCCTGGACAGTCGAAATAACGTATTCGTGTCCGTCAGAGGTGAATCCGCCCAGGCCATTAAAGAACATCAGATTTTGATCAGGCAACTCGGCGACTGGCGCGGGCAGGGCGCGATGGGTACGGGTCGGTATCAGGCGCGGAACGGCTGTTCTCAAACTGTCACGCCGGTTGACCTGGGCGGCCAGTGTCCCTTTTTTATCTGTAATGATAACGTGAGCGACAGTTTGAATCAGAACGCGGTCTTCTTCCGATATCTGGTCGGTAGATCTGACGAAAATTCCGCCCAGTTGATCGTTTAAGATGGCAACCGTGCCTGAGGCAATGAGGCCCATTATCTGGTCATGCAGAAGTTGCCGGTAACCGGCGTGATCTTCATTCCAGATTACGAGGTCAACGGCCAATCCTTTTAATCGCCAGTATACGTGTGCCTGAACCAGTTGGCGTACCAATTCGATGTTAGCCTGATCGGCAATCCTCAACAATACAATTGGTAAATCGCCGGATATGGCGTAGCCCCATAAACCGGATTGTCCCCGGTGATTTTCTTTGATGATATTGGAATCGGCGCGCAGAGAGGCATTGTTGTAAATGACTGAGCCGGCAATACGGCAGTAAAGTTGAGCGTTGGCCTCCGTAGCATTGATCTGTCTCAGAAGTACCTGACTCTGTGTCCAGGCCAGATCGAACACACGATCCGCGATCCGGCGATCCTGGTATTTCTCGACCAGCGTTAATGTGGTCCCCCTGGTTTCGCTGATTCCGAAAACCATATCAATCGTAACCGATTGTTCCGGATCAAGCGTTATTCGGGAACGTATGGCGACAATCGGATCAAGCACCGAACCCTGACTGCCCGAAAGTGTTCCAAAGAGATCGGAAGGATAACCCATCGCTTGTGGATCACTGACGGTGTTCCCGTGGCCGGTAAACTGCATCCGGTCAGTCTCATAGGAAATCTGCTCGATTTCCGCCCCGTGTACGGCCATCAGATGAAACATCCAGGGATTTTTCTCGTTTTCAGACCGTGGCCGGCGAGCGCAAAGAATCGCCCTGCGCTGTTCGATAATTTCGGCTTGAACAAAAAGATTGCTGAAGGCCGGATGCATTGTGTCCGCGGCAGGGGGCGCCAAAACCACCTCCGCATAGCTCGTGACATCAATAGTTCTTGGCGACCGCGAGCGATTCTCGATGGTGGTACGGCGCAGTTCGATATCATCTTCCGGCGAAACAACTATTTTTGTATGAACATCAAAATCATAATCCTGGCGGCGAAATTCCACACGGCCATCAGAAAAAATAGCCTCGTAATGCAGGGGTTGTTTGAGAGTCGGCTGATAGGTTGTTGACCAGACATCACCGGTATTTACATCGCGGAGATAACAGAAAGTGCCAAAGTTGTCACAGGTGGTGTCTTCTCTAAAACGAGTGACAGCCATGTCCTTCCAACGGCTGTAACCGCCGCCGGCATTTGTTATCATTAAGTGATATCTGCCGTTGGAAAGCAACTGTACTTCCGGAGTGGGTGTATCGGGGGTGTTAAAAACACGTACAGGTGTCTCCATACTAACGGATTCTCTGTGTGAATCGGCGAGTTCGGTGGGGGATGTGTAAAAGGCGACGGCCTTGGGAATCCGCTCCTGTAACAGTAACATGGTTGCCTGAAACAATGGTTCCGACTCAAAACGCTTCTGCATCGGCCGGCCCAGGAGCAAATAGACCAGCGCAAGCAAAGTCATACCCTGGTGATGCGCCATGAAGGAACGAACCACAGCGTTCGATTGCCCTCGCGGCAGACGCGACGGGGTGTAGTCGATTGCTTCATAGAACCCGAATTTTCCTTCAAAACCTGCTGCGGCAAGTCTTTCCAGATTCAGACATGCCTCTTCGGGCGCCACCATCAACGCCAGCGCTGATGCATAGGGAGCAACGACCATATCTTCAGCTAATCCGCGCTTGAGACCCAGGCCGGGCACACCGAAGGCGCGATACTGATAGTTAAGATGGCTGTCAATGGCGTTGTAGCCGGATTCCGAAATCCCCCAGGGCACGGCATGCTTTTTCCCATACTCGATATGTCGGGCCACAGCCGCCTTGTAGGTTTGATCCAGAAGAGAATTTTCATAGGTTGGCATCACCAGAAGCGGCATGAGGTATTCGAACATGGAACCGCTCCATGACACCAGCACCGGTTTTCCGCCGGCGGTGGTCAGGAGACGTCCCAGAGCAAACCAACTCTCCTGGGGTAGCTTGCCCTGAGCGATTCCCACGAAAGTGCTGAATCGGGCTTCCGCTGCCAGTAAATCGTAGAAGCTTGTATCCCGCCGCCAGTTGCCGACGTTGTATCCGATTGACAAAAGATTACACGCCTTATCAAACAGGAAATCATATTCTATACGGGAGAAATCTTCACATTGCCCGGCCAGCCCTTCGATATCCGTCATCATGGCTTGGACGCCCCGGCCGGCTTCTGTAACCAGTCTTCGAAGTTCACCAAGTTGCCTATGCTCATCGGAAGTTATATCCGGATTCATCTGCTTCTCGATGGCCGGGAGCAGTTCCGCTTCCATGTTGATTACTTCCCGCATAGCCGGTATATCATTGAGTCGAGCCAATTTGTTAATCATGTCCGGCAATGCCGGGTAAAATATCCAGGGTGTGAAAAAACGTAACTCCTCAAGGGCTTCCCAGCATTGATCGGTAAAGGCCTTTGCCCACCATCTCAACGGACTATCGGGATCACTATCGGGCACATTGACGGATGTTGCCATCTGTGCTGCTGATGTTGCCAATTGTTCGAGGTACAAGCGTACCGCCATGAGCGTGGTTGGTTCGGAATTGATTGCATAGGCCAGAGTCTTTCTGATTTGAGCGATCTGGACTACGTCAGTTTTGCCCGCCGTGCCGGCGAGTACCTCCAGCGTGTCCCGGAGGCCGGGAAATAGCTGCGATCCTATGATTTTCTGATTAGGAAGGGCGAGAAGTCCCGATCGTAATATCAGCAGATGTCCGGCGAGATTTCCGCTGTCCACCGAAGAAATGTAGAGGGGCAACAGTGGTTCCAGCGATTGCGTATTGTACCAGTTATAAAAATGACCTTTTTGCCTGCTCATGGAATCCATCGTGTGGAAAGTATGTGCTGTACGCTCGATGAATCGCCGCATTGTGATATAGCCTAAATCCAGGGCGGAGAGATTGGCCAGCAGAGACAGTCCCATATTAGTTGGAGACGTGCGATGGGCGACCACGGCAGCAGGTTGCTCCTGATAGTTGTCCGGTGGCAGCCAATTATCGTCCGGACCCACAAAAGTTTCGAAAAAGCTCCACGTTTTCCGGGAAATTTTCCTCAGAAAGAGGATTTGGCCGGACGTCAGTCGTACTTCATGTTGAGTGAAAGGACGGCTGAACAGGTAAGCGATCAAGGGAGAAATCAGCCAGATAATGAGGAAAGGTCCGGCTATTGTCAAGGTAATCGGATTAGAAAAAAGAATAACAATCGCTGTAGCGGCTGCAAATATCGGGGCAAACCACATGGTCCGAACGTAGCCGATCATGTCATTGCGTGGATTATTATTTGTATTTTCCGACGAATTCCATTCCAGAAGCCGTTTGTGTGAAATCAGCATCCGCCAGATGGTTCGAATTATAGCATCGGTACTGAAATAAGCCTCATAGGGCAGACATATGAGCGTAAATACTGCCTGCAGAAGGCTGTCGCCGGCTGTCTGCACGGCAGAAGTTAGATGTTGTGTCCACGTTACATTGCGTTGTTTTTGAAACAGGCTCAATGCCGACATGATTAAAGAAGGAAACAAGATGATTACGACGGCTGAGAGTGTCCAAAACCAGGACAGGGGCAATACTGTCCAGCCTAATATTATAAGGAGGGTTAATGCAGCCGGAGTCAGGCTCCGGCGCAGGTTATCAAATATTTTCCATTGTGACAGCATCGATAATGGATTCTTCTGAGCGCCTCCGCCGAGTGCGGGGACAGTCGATCTGACCCATCGCGAGATCTGCCAGTCTCCGCGAATCCAGCGATGCCTGCGACTGACGTCGGCTTTATAGGTTGACGGATATTCCTCATATAACTGCACATCGCTGATCAATCCTGATCGGGCGTAACATCCTTCAATAAGATCATGACTGAGAATCTTATTTTCGGGAAAATGTCCATTAAGGGCGGCCTCAAAGGCGTCAATATCATAGATGCCTTTTCCGATGAAAGACCCCTCTCTGAATATATCCTGATAAACATCGGAAACGGCTCGGGTGTATGGATCGATGCCGGAATTGCTGGAATACATGGACGCATAAAGAGACCTGCTCGTGTTGGACAGGCTTATGGAAACCCTCGGTTGCAGAATGCCGTATCCCTTGCAAACCAGCTTATTTTCTTTATCACATTGCGCTCGATTCAGAGGGTGTGCCATAGTTCCCACAAATTGACATGCGGCATCACGTGGCAGCTGCGTATCCGTGTCGAGAGTGATCACGTACTTTATATTCCTTAATGCCGTCGTATCGCCGGCAATGAGCGAAAATAAATCACCAAGAGGACCAGTTGTTCTGCCGCGCAGGAAAGCATTTAAATCCACCAGTTTCCCGCGTTTTCGTTCGTAACCCATCCAGATTTGTTCTTTAGGATTCCAGCGGCGCGGGCGATGAAATAGAAAGAACATGTCGTCTTTTGAGCCCTTGTACTTTTCATTCAACCCTTCAATTCCTTTCCGGGCAAGCTGCAGAAGTTCTTCATCATCAGGCAGCGTTTCTTCTTTAGCGTCCCGAAAGTCGGTTAGGAGAGCGAAGAACAGATTGCCGTCGCGATTGGCCAGAAATCTGATTTCCAAAGCTTCGATTAAATTCGGGATGTTTTGCGTACTTAAAAGCATTGTCGGAACTGCAACGAGAGTGCGAAATTCAGGTGGGATACCCTGAGAAAAATCCATTCGTGGCAAGGGCTGAGGCGCCACCAGCAGGGTTGCCAGCCAGTTTACCAGGGCGACAGCCAAATGACTCGTGCATAAAATCGCGAGCAGTCCGATTAAAGCTAACAGCCAGTCCTGTAATCCCTGGTTGTATGTCTTCATCAGTAAAATTACCGTAAAGATGAAGGTTAATCCGATGATAGAACCAATGTAAGTCAGCAAAGGAATCCGGCGTCCCAACCGCGAGATGACATCAAATGGTGATAGACGCAAATTCGCCAGTTGCTCGAGTTCAGGCAAACCCTTGTCGATCAAATAATAACCGACATGCGCCGTGCAATCGTAGCTGTCATTTTTTGCACTGCATTGGCGGG
>JQDQ01000231.1 GCA_000747625.2 Smithella sp. SCADC | reverse complement strand
GAATTGCCTTGACAGAAATGTGCAGAAACTGGATAATGCAAGATGGTTATGTAACCACATAATATCACAAGATAAAGCAGGATATGTTACGTATAGCTTCCTGAAAGGCGCACTGTCAGTATCGTCTGCGTCATAGCAGGTTTCAAATGGTAATCATGCGAGATGGATGAAATCAATGCTTGACTTAAGTCAATTACGCGATTGATGGTTTTGCCGTACAATTAATATTGCGACATCAGGAAGTCTGATAATACTCCGGGCTTTGCTAAGCTTTCCTTTCTTGTTGAAAAGGGGAAACGGAACGTGCTCACAGCAAATAACGTGTTACAAGATGCTGACTGTGATGATTGAAGAAAAGAAATACACATAAGATAAGGCTGGAAAAGTCATAGCTCTTAACATAAAATCAAAAGGAGGCTTCACATGTTTTGCTTTCAATGTCAGGAAACGGCAAAGAACCAGGGCTGCACAGTAAGGGGCGTATGCGGCAAGCCCGAGGAGACCGCCGATCTTCAGGACCTGCTCATTTACGTCTGCAAAGGCATCTCGGTCTACGGGGAAAAGCTGAAGGAACAGGGTGCTGTGGACAAAAACGCCGGCCGCTTCGTGTGCAAGGCACTTTTTACCACCATTACGAACGTGGCGTGGGATGATGATGTTATCATTGGCCGGATCAAGGAGGGACTCAAGGTCCGGGATTTAGTCAGAACAAAGGTCGGAGCCGCCATGGCCGGTGCGCTTCCGGATTGCGCCACCTGGGCTTCGGAGGACAGGGAAAAGATCGTGGCCAAAGCCCTGTCTGATGAGGTCAGAATTACCGCCGCCCAGAACGAGGACGTGCGCTCTCTCAGAGAGTTGCTTATCATCGGCTGCAAGGGAATCGCTGCTTATGCTGATCACGCCGCGGTTCTTGGACAAGAGAAGGATGATATTTACGGTTTCCTCATGGAAGCCCTGGCATCCACCACCAAGGACCTTTCAACGGATCAGATGATCGCCATGGTCATGAAGGCAGGGGAGATGGCTGTAAACACCATGGCCCTTCTCGATGAAGCCAATACGACTGCCTACGGTAATCCGGAGATCACGGAGGTCAACATCGGCGTCGGAAACAATCCCGGAATCATGATCTCCGGCCACGATTTGAAGGACATGGAAGAACTGCTCAGGCAAACTGAAGGAACGGGTGTTGATGTATACACCCATGGAGAAATGCTGCCGGCCAACTACTATCCGGCTTTTAAAAAGTACACACATTTTGTCGGTAATTACGGCGGTTCGTGGTGGCATCAAAACGACGAATTTGAATCTTTTAACGGACCGGTCCTTTTGACCACCAACTGCCTGATCCCCATTAAGAAAGAGAACACCTATTTAGACAGGCTGTTTACCACTGGCGTTGTCAACTATCCCGGGGCCAAATATATCTCGGACAGGTCGGAAGGTGGGGCAAAGGATTTCTCTTCTGTTGTGGCACTGGCAAAAACATGTAAGCCACCGAAAGAGATCGAGACTGGCAAGATTGTTGGCGGGTTTGCCCATAACCAGGTCCTGGCCCTGGCAGACAAAGTGATCGATGCTGTTAAGTCAGGAGCCATTAAGCGTTTTGTCGTCATGGCAGGATGCGACGGCCGCCAAAAAGGCCGAAGTTATTTTACCGAAGTAGCCGAGAACCTTCCCAAGGACACGGTGATCCTCACGGCTGGATGCGCCAAATACCGTTATAACAAGTTGGCCCTGGGTGACATCGGTGGCATTCCCCGCGTACTTGATGCCGGTCAATGCAATGACTCTTACTCACTGGCGGTGATTGCTTTGAAACTCAAAGAGGCCTTCGGACTGAACGACATTAATGAACTTCCTGTCTCCTACGACATCGCCTGGTATGAGCAAAAAGCAGTGGCCGTGTTGCTGGCCCTTCTTTTTCTTGGCGTCAAGGGCATCCGGCTGGGGCCCACACTGCCGGCGTTTCTTTCGCCCAACGTAGCTAAGGTACTGGTGGAAACATTTGATATCAAGCCCATTGGCACCGTAAATGGTGATATAGAGGCCATGCTAAAGGGGGGATAAACAGTTATAGCAAAGCGGACCAACAAAACATTCAATAACGGGATGAACCGGACAGAAAAATACCTTCCTTCATTTTCCGGCCGGTTCATCCCGAAACCGTCAATTGCATAAACTTAAAAACGAAAGGAGGCAGACATGGCGGAACTTCTTGTTTTTCACAGCGGAAATCCTTCCTGAATGTCCTGCAGAAAGGCTATAGGTGTGGCCGAGGACATGAAAAAAAAGTATGGTGACAGGATAGAACTAAAAATCTACACCACGGATTCGAAAGAAGCGGAACCCTATCATTTTAGAAGCTCAACCAATGTTTTGTTCGAAAAAGAGTTCGTTCCGGTTGACGTTGCAACCAATAGGGATAGGATGGATGCATTTCTTTCCTTAAAGCTATGATTTCACGATTCTTCTCTTGATGGAGGATAGTAAATTTATAGGTTGGGGGTCGATGTCCGGAACCAGATGTTTTTTCAGGCATAAGGGCAGGAAACCCCTTAAGAATTGAAGGAGAATAACAATGACACACGAAGATGCGGGACATTATGGAGGAAAGAGGCGCGGTGTGGAATTAAATGAGGTAATTGCCAATAAGATAAAAGAAAAAATATCTGATAATAGAATCTCCTGTGCAGAAGCGCACAGCATAGCAGTGGAACTAAACGTAACCCCAGCTGATATAGGAACTGCAATTGACCTGCTTGAGATCCGAATAGTAAAATGCCAACTCGGCCTTTTCGGATACGCGGAAAAGAAGAATATCCCTGCGTTGTCCGATAAAATTAATCCGGAGATTGAGTCGGCCATTCAAACATCCCTTATTAACGGACGACTTGCATGCTCTGCTGCATGGGAAATTTCAAAAAGGTTTAATATATCCAAACCCATGGTCTCGGCAGCATGTGAAACAATGAAGATTAAAATATCCCCATGCCAGCTCGGTGCATTCGGGTAATCTATCAGAGTTAAGCCGGGGTGCCGTGAGCCTCAACTCTCTGTTTTTTCCAGACCGGGGCCCTTGGTAGTGTCTCTGCCCTCGATTAGTAACGCGAAGGACGTCCCGCTTGCCTCGACGACGTCCACGACCTGCAGCAGCAGTTCCTCCTGGACCTGAAGGAATGCATCGAACTCTGTTTCGAGCACGTACGCGAAGAGTTCGAGTTCGAAGCCAGACTTGTTGAGGCCACTCAGGCGGACCGGGTAGGTAGCCGGTTCCAGCTTAGAATGGTCCTGCAAGAGCTCTCGCGTGCGTTCGAGGACGAACCGTAGTTGGCCAGCCGACGTTTTAAGCCCAGCAGGATTTTGTGGTTGAACAGGATCTTGTCCCGCATGCTGAAGTTTTCAAGACTCATCTGCGCAAGCAGGCCATTCGGCACCGAAACGATGGTCCGCGCCACAGTCCGAAGACGTGTTGAGCGAAGGCCAATGTCCACGACTGTGCCGTTGTAATCGCCTGCCCGGCAGAAGTCTCCCACCCGGATCGGCCTATCCGAGGCGATCATGATGCCACCGAAGAGGTTTTCTATGGTCTTCTGGGCGGCAAAAGCCACGGCGATACCGCCCACGCCCAACCCCGCAAGCACAGCGGTCAGGTTGACGCCCATCATGTACAGGATGACGACCGCACCTGCAACGATTACCAGAGCCTTCAGGAACGTACTGGCCAGACGAATTATCGCGATTCTACCCGAGGCTTTCTCGGGAAGACGCCAGGCGCTGCTCACCTCATGAACGATGTCGATGAGGCGCAGAAAGAGCCACGCAGCGCCCACTACAGTAAGAGTTGCCGCGACGTACGACCAGAAGAACCGACCCATGAGCGAATAAGCAAAGGGCGAATATGCATAGAAAGCAAGAGCCAGAACAAGGGTGCGAAGCGGGCCGACCAGTTCCACCACCGGCCGATCGCCGGTTTCGCCCACGAAATGGCACGTGACCATCCGGAGCAGCGGGACCATAGCTCGCGTCAACGCCCAGGCCAGCAGGAACGCAAGCAGGATGACAGCAAAAAGCAGGAGCCAGCGCCAGAGCGGCAATTTCAGGACGTGGAACTGCGCGAGAGGTGTCGGGATATGCCGTTCGATCCAGGACGTTTCTACCTGTTCATAAATGTCCGGCATGTATTTGAGTGTCTTGGCGGCAAAGAGCCAGATGGGCGGGTCACTGCCGCGCCGGACGCGCTCCAGCATAATATCGACAGTCCCTGTCTCCGTCTCCACCTGCCCAATTCGCTCTTCGTTAAGGGGCAGGTTGTCCTTCACATCCCCCTCGGGATCCCTGCTCAGAGTGGTCTCGTTCACCTTCACCCTCTGGTTCAGGACCACCAGGAGCTGTTGCGCCAGCTCACGGGCGCGGCGTTGTGGCAGCCTGGTATCGAGGTAGTCAAGCCCGCGGCCGTAGTCCCCCTTCTGCGCAGCCTTGAGGAAGCCGATAACCGTGCCCTGGGGAGTATCGCGGTCGAGGGGATCGGTGGCCGGAGTATTCTGGGTTACGGGCTGGAGGTTCTCCTTCACTGCCGCCGGTGAAAACGGCTTCTGGGCCAGGGCCCGGCCCGCCGGAAGACATAGGACAAGACAGACCGACAGGACAACAGCTAATCTATGCACGAGAACTCTCCTCTTTGCGCCGCCGCAAAACTGTGGAACGTTACCCTCAACTTTCTTTTCAACACATGACGTCTTATACCATGGTTCGCCAGCCGATTGAAAGTCACGGCATCTTCATCCCGGGCTCCTTTTTCCTCGTGCCTGCCAGTCGGATGGCAGCACAATCAAGGTAGGGATAACTCTTTATCTTAATTCTCAGAGCATCCGGCCCCCTCTTCCTTCTTGAAATCCTCTCAACGAGTGGCTTGGTGCCACTGCAGCTTTTTGAGGGGTAATCGACGGACCGAAGATCTGTGCAAAGGCAGGTCGTTCTTGATTGTAGCCATCGTTTTCTTTATCAAGAAGTCTTTAGCCGATGTTTCTCTTGAAAAATGTTCGGGATTGAAAGACAATAGTAGAAGTTTGAAGCTACGCGCCGGCATCCACGCAGCATGGCAAGAAGCAGCCGTAGCGTTCGTATGGAGCAATTATTTCTTTCAAATTCGGGGAGGGGACGAATGGCAAAATCTCAGGAAATAAAAAAAGACGAAAAGAAGAAGTCGCAGAAAACGCTCAAAGAAAAACGGCTCGAGAAGAAGGCCAAGAAGGAATCAAAGAAATAATCGCTACCGATTCCGGGCATTGTCGTATTTTGTGATCTTTCACAATAACTCACCTACCCGAGCGGTGGCCGATCGCTATGCTCCGGCTGAGCTTTTCGTTCCGATGGCATTGATAAAGTAGGTATACGCATGGACATGTGGAAATTCTTTGACATCACGCATAGGGAGCACATTCTCTGCAATCCGATGAGTCTTGAGAAACTTGAACAGCTTATCACACTTCTGGCTCTGAAACCTGGGGCGCGCGTGCTTGATATCGCTACTGGAAAGGGCGAGTTTCTCATCAGGCTTGCAGAGCGGTACCGACAAATGACAGGGACAGGAGTTGATTTCTCTCCCTACTGCATTGCTGATGTCCACAAGAAGCATCAAGAACGTGTTCCGGATGCCCAACTCCATTTCTTGGAGATGGATGGGGCCAAGTATGTCCCAGAGACCTTAGAGAGCTTTGATCTGGTAGCCTGCATCGGTGCGAGTTGGATTTATGGTGGGCATCGAGGGACGTTGAATGCGCTGCAGAAGATGGCAGCCCCAGAAAGTTGGATCGTTGTGGGAGAGCCTTACTGGCGGCGTGAACCGGAAAGAGAGTATTTGGAAGCGATCGGAGTGACACAGAATGACTTCGGAACACATTATCGGAATGTAGAGGTCGGGCGAGAGCACGGATTGGAGGCGGTCTTCACACTCGTAAGCAGCCAGGATGACTGGGATAGATATGAAGGGTTGCAGTGGCATGCTGCGGAAACCTGGGCGAGTGACCATCGGGATGATCCAGATGTGGAGACCGTGCTGAAGCGAGTGCGTGAGAGTAAGACAGCGTATCTGAGGTGGGGACGAGAAACGCAGGG